>NZ_MJIQ01000031.1:0-870 GCF_001878775.1 Acinetobacter sp. AR2-3 | reverse complement strand
ATGTGTATAAGAGACAGAAGATAATCAGATTTATCCCAATATCAAACATTTTAGCTCATATACGTAACTACGATAAAGAAGGGCAGAGTAAAACTTGAAGTGCGACATAAACCACCTAATTAATTTAAAGGGTTTATGGAGTATATAAAATTGTCATACCATCATCTTAACTTTGAAGATCGTACTGCATTAATGCTTGAGTCAAGAAAAGAAGGCTTTTCAGCCAGAAAATTTGCTGAACTCATTAAAAGACATCCTAGTACGATCTATCGTGAGCTTAAAAGAAATAGCATCAATGACGTTTATCAAGCTCGATATGCTTCTGATAACACCTTCGCTAGACGTAGACGTGGTCACAGAAAACTCAAAATCGATTCAATCCTCTGGAAATTTATTGTTGAAGCGATCCGTTGTTTATGGTCTCCTCAGCAAATAGCAAAGCGTTTAAAGACATTTCCTGATTTGGATCAAACAATGAATGTAAGCCATACAACGATTTATTCAACGATACGAGCATTACCAAAGGGTGAGTTGAAAAAAGACTTATTATCCTGTCTGCGTCATGAAAATAAAAAGCGAAAAGCTAACGGTGAACCTAAAAAAGATTCTATATTACAGGATATTAAAACTATTCATGAGCGCCCAGCCGAAGTTCAAGAAAGAAAAATACCGGGTCATTGGGAAGCTGATTTAATTAAAGGTAAAGACAATAAAAGTTCGATAGCAACACTTATTGAACGAAATACACGGCTCTGTATCTTGGCAACATTACCTGATGCAAAGGCAGAATCAGTGCGCAAGGCTTTAACTGAAGCTCTGAAATATTTACCTGCAGAACTGCGTAAAACGTTGACCTATGACCTGTCTCTT
>NZ_MJIQ01000030.1:0-39292 GCF_001878775.1 Acinetobacter sp. AR2-3 | reverse complement strand
CAAATGTATTTTTGAGGAGTTTCCTCCTACACTTTTAGAAATAGATTGATTCGCTATGCCGGCAGAATGTTGATGAGCACGTACATGAGAGCCATCAATAAAAATCCACTCCATATCGGGGCATGAGGCTAGTAATTTGAATAATCTAAGTAACTTACCGCTGCTTGACCAACGATTAAAACGTTTGAAAATAGAGTTTGAATGACCAAAACAGGAAGGAATATCTCGCCACGGACAGCCTGTTCTAATTCTATAGAGAATAGCTTCAATAAAATTGCGTAAATTTGAGTTGTGGTGAATGGATAAATTACGCAGAATAACTTTCAACTTTTGCCAGTGTTGATCTGTCAGCATGGTACGAGGCATAGCGAATAGTAACATTGGGTTTGGCGATTTGATTTTACTACTTCGCTATTTTTTTAAGCTAAAAGTGTCAACACACCCTAATTAATTAATAAATATATTATTCAATCATGATGTTTTGTAAAACAGGTTGTTTTTATAGCGTCCTCATAGGTTTTTAGTGCTATATCATTCACACGATTTTTAGCGATTAAAATACCGATCGATCGTATTTTAGCGCTTCAAGATCATAGACTTGATACACAGCATCAAACAGGTAACGGATGTATTCGCTTTCATCCATATTGCGCATGGCCATAAAGACAGGACTCACCGCAAAAGCATCTGCTAGAGGTACAAAGTTGAGATGGGCTAATTTAATGTTTTGTGCGCTTTCCGGTACGATGCAGACGCCTTCTCCGGCAGCGACAAAGCCCAGTGCCAGCTGTAACTCACGGACAATCCGGATATTTTTCGGTTCAAGACCATACTCAGAAAATATGCCACGAACCTGGGTAGAGAAATTTGCCTTTCCAGTATTCGGATATAAGAACAGATGCTGATCGACCAGTTCAGATAAATATATATTTTCACGATGAGCCAGTACATGACTTGAATGAGCTGCCACCACTAGGCGTTCTTCACGCAATAACACGCGTTTTATCGCAGGATCCGAAATTCTTAAACGGCCGAAACCGACATCAATTCTTCCTTCTTTCAGCGCCTGAATCTGTTCATAGGTATTCATTTCCATCATCTCGATTTTGAGATAAGGATGCTGCTGCTTAAATAAAAATAAAATCCGTGACAGCAAACCAAACAATAAAGAGCCAACAAAACCGATGGTTATGGTGCGATCAGCAATGCCAATACGTTTGGTCATCGATTTTATTTCTTCAGCATTAGACAAAAGTTTAACAGCGTGCTGATAGAAAAATTGACCGGCTTCGGTGGTCTTAAGCGGTCTGCTCCCTCTTTCAAAGAGCTGAATATCGAGCTCTTGCTCCAGATTTTGGATCTGTCGGCTCAAAGGTGGTTGAGCAATAAACAGTTTTTCTGCCGCTTTGGTAAAACTTTGTTCTTCGACGACGGCAACGAAGTAACGCAAATGTCTGAGTTCCATGGCTCTAAATACCTTTAAAGTATAAAAAAATGCTAAATCGATCTTAGACCAATCAACATTATTCTTTTAAGGTATATCAAGTCAAAGCATTAAAGCAAGAATGTGAACCCGTATTATGTATAAGTCAGTTGAAACCTTGCTGGTAGAAATTCCAACCATTCGCCCTCACAAGATGGCAGTGGCGACGATGCAAACCCAGACCCTGGTATTGGTCAAAATCACCACTGAAGATGGTTACGTCGGTTGGGGTGAAGCAACAACTATCGGTGGCTTAGGTTATGGTGATGAAAGCCCGGAAAGCGTAAAAGTTAATATTGAAACTTATTTTGCGCCTCTTTTAAAAACATTATCAGGTTTAAATGTTGCACAGACATTACAAGCAATTAAAAAGAATATTAATGGTAACCGTTTTGCCAAATGTGCGATTCAGACTGCACTTTTAGACATTCAGGCACAACGTTTAGGTTTGCCATTAAGCGAAGTCCTCGGTGGCCGCTTACGTGACAGTATTCCAGTTCTTTGGGTATTGGCTTCTGGCAATACCGAAAAAGATATTGCAGAAGCAGAGAAAATGGTTGCGGCAAAACGTCACAACATTTTCAAACTCAAAATCGGTTCGCGTCCGGTAGAAGAAGATGTTGAACATGTGCTGGCAATTAAGAAAGCCTTAGGCAAAGACGTTTCGATCCGTGTCGATGTGAACCGTGCCTGGTCAGAACTGGAAGCGATTAAAGGCATTCAGTTATTACAAGATGGCGGTGTTGATCTGATCGAACAGCCATGTGCAATTGATAACCTGGATGCCATGCGCCGTCTGACCCGACGTTTTGATGTTGCCATCATGGCAGACGAATCGTTAATGGGCCCGCACTCGGCGTATGAGATTGCCAAACAAAACGGTTCATCTGTTTTTGCAGTCAAAGTTGCCCAATCAGGTGGTCTGATTGAAGGTTGTGAAGTAGGCAAGATTGCCAAACTTGCAGGTATTGACCTGTATGGCGGCACCATGCTGGAAGGCCCGGTGGGCACGATTGCTTCGGCACACGTGTTCTCTACTTTTGAAAGTCTGGCGTTCGGTACCGAGCTGTTTGGTCCTCTACTGCTGACTGAAGATATTTTGAAAACCCCGCTCAACTATCAAAACTTTGAACTTGAGATTCCGAAAGGACCAGGTCTGGGGATTGAGTTGGATGAAAACAAGATTGACAACTTGCGTCGTCAGTAATTAGGAGAAACCCATGCTTTTCCACGTACGTATGGATGTAAACATTCCACGTGATCTGCCAGTTGAACAGGCAAACGAAATTAAGGCTGTTGAAAAGGCTTATTCACAGGAATTGCAGCGTCAAGGCAAATGGCGTCATATCTGGCGCATCACTGGCCAGTACTCAAACATCAGTATTTTTGATGTTGAAAGCAATGAAGAGTTGCACAACCTGCTACAAGGCTTGCCTCTCTATCCTTATATGAACATTGAAGTAATGGCATTAAATCGTCACCCATCTTCAGTTCGAGATGACGACAGTTAAGTAAGAGTTTTGGGAAATGGGAATAACATTATTCCCTTCCCAGCAAGCAATACCAGAGGGTAATTCAACAAGGATTGTGGCCAGCAAGATTTAGCCAGCCAATGAAAGCTAAAAAAGTGCGCCACAAAAAGATGAAAGACATACTTTAGGAGCAATAGTATGAATCGCCAAGAAATTGATGCATTAGTTAAGCAAATGAACGTTGATACAGCGACAGGTCCTGTAGATGAACGTGTACAACAAGTTGTTGTGCGTTTATTGGGCGACCTTTTCCAAGCGATCGAAGATCTTGATATTTCTCAGTCAGAACTGTGGAAAGGCCTGGAATACTTTACTGATGCCGGTCAAGCGAACGAATTAGGTTTATTGGCTGCAGGTTTGGGTCTGGAGCATTACCTAGACTTACGTGCTGATGAAGCGGATGCTAAAGCAGGCATTACGGGCGGTACGCCACGTACGATTGAAGGTCCACTTTATGTAGCTGGCGCACCTGAAACTGTAAGCTTTGCACGTATGGATGATGGTTCTGAAGAAGGTAAAATCCCGACGCTGATCATTGAAGGTACAGTGACTGATACTGATGGCAACCGTGTTGAAGGTGCCAAAGTTGAAATCTGGCATGCAAACAGCCTGGGCAACTACTCATTCTTTGACAAGTCACAGTCTGACTTTAACCTGCGTCGCAGCATCATTACTGCTGCCGATGGTCAATATACTGCATTGACTACAATGCCAGTGGGTTATGGCTGCCCTCCAGAAGGTACAACTCAGTTTGTACTGGACAAGTTAGGCCGTCACGGTAACCGTCCATCGCACGTACATTACTTCGTATCTGCACCGGGTTACCGCAAGCTGACTACTCAATTCAATATTGAAGGCGACCAATACCTGTGGGATGACTTTGCATTCGCTACTCGTGAAGGCTTGGTTGCAATTGCGGTTGACGTGACTGATGAAGCTGAAATTGCAAAACGTGGTCTAAACGGTCCTTTCAAACACATTCAATTTGATATTGAACTCGTGAAAGAGAAACAAGACGCACCTTCTACTGAAGTTGATCGTCGCCGCGCTAGCGCTTAATACATTAAGAAGCGGGATATGCCTTGAGATATATCCCGCTGACTTCCCCCTTGGAAAGTCGGAGAAAGGACATGCCTCGTATTCCCGTAATTAACACCAGCCATTTAGACCGCATTGACGAATTACTGGTTGATGATTATGAATCTGGTGAATTTAAACTACACCGTTCAGTATTTACAGACCAGGCCCTGTTTGACCTTGAGATGAAATACATCTTTGAAGGCAACTGGGTTTATCTAGCACATGAAAGCCAGATTCCAAACAATAACGACTTCTATACTACCTATATGGGTCGTCAGCCGATCATCATTGCACGTAACCGTCAAGGTGAACTGAATGCCATGATCAATGCCTGTTCGCATCGCGGTGCACAATTGTGCCGTAACAAGAAAGGCAATAAAGCAACTTATACTTGCCCATTCCATGGCTGGACGTTTAATAACTCAGGTAAGTTATTAAAAGTCAAAGATCCGGCTGAAGCGGGTTATTCAGACTGCTTTAACAAAGACGGCTCACATGACCTGAAAAAGGTTGCCCGTTTTGAAAACTATAAAGGTTTCCTGTTCGGCAGCTTGAATCCGGATGTTCCTTCTCTGGAAGAATACCTGGGTGAAGCGACTAAAATCATTGACATGATCGTGGATCAGTCTGAGCAAGGTCTGGAAGTTTTACGTGGTTCTTCGACTTATACCTATGAAGGTAACTGGAAGTTGACTGCTGAAAACGGTGCTGATGGTTATCACGTGTCTGCTGTACACTGGAACTATGCTGCAACGACTCAGCAACGTAAAGAAAAAGAAGCTGGCGACAACATCCGTGCGATGAGCGCAGGTGCATGGGGCAAACAAGGCGGTGGTTCTTACGGCTTTGAACACGGTCACATGCTGCTTTGGACTCAATGGGCTAACCCGGAAGACCGTCCTAACTTTGCCAAGAAAGATGAATACACTGCGCAATATGGCGAAGCCATGGCGAAGTGGATGATCGAACGTTCACGTAACCTGTGTATCTATCCAAACGTTTACTTCATGGATCAGTTCGGTTCACAAATTCGTGTCCTACGCCCGATTTCTGTCGATAAGACTGAAGTGACGATTTACTGTATCGCGCCTGTGGGTGAAGAGCCTGAAGCGCGTACCCGTCGTATCCGTCAGTATGAAGATTTCTTTAACGCTTCAGGTATGGCGACACCAGACGACCTTGAAGAATTCCGTGCTTGTCAAGCAGGTTATGCTGGTATCGCACTGGAATGGAACGACATGTGCCGTGGTTCTAAACACTGGATTCAAGGTCCGGATGATGCTGCCAATGAAATCGGTTTAAAACCAAAACTGTCTGGTATTAAAACTGAAGATGAAGGTCTATACCTGTCTCAGCACCAGTACTGGTTAGAATTGATCAAAAAAGGTATTGCGACTGAGAAAGAAATTGCAGCATCAACTGAAGGAGAAAACGCATGAGCGACATCACTTTAGAAAATATTGCTCAGTTCCTGTATCAAGAAGCCCGCTTTTTAGATGATGAACAATGGGATGACTGGTTAACCTGTTATGCCCCTACTGCGTCTTTCTGGATGCCAGCCTGGGATGATGATGACAAACTGACCACAGATCCACAGTCTGAAATCTCGTTGATTTACTATCCAGACCGTCAAGGTTTAGAAGACCGCGTGTTCCGTATCAAGACTGAACGTTCATCTGCAACCATGCCGGATACACGTACCTGCCATAACCTCAGCAATATTGAAATTGTTGAACGTGATGGCGACAAAGTGACTGTACGTTTTAACTGGAATACTTTGAGCTTCCGTTACAAAACAAGTTACAGCTACTTCGGTATGTCTCGTTATGAAATCGATTTCTCAGGCGATAAACCGCAAATTTTAAGCAAATATGTGGTACTGAAAAACGATTACATCAACCAGGTTATCGACATTTATCACCTCTAAGACTGTTTATACAGCTAGGTTATGCCTTTCGGTCAGATGGAAAATTGGCTGAAAGGCTCAGTTACAAAGATTTATATAGGATATTCAGCCATGTCAAACCACAATGTTGCACTTCAATTTGAAGATGGCGTTACACGTTTTATTTCTGTTTCAGATGGTGAAACACTGTCAGATGCAGCCTACCGTCAAAAGATCAATATTCCTTTGGACTGCCGTGATGGTGCTTGTGGAACGTGTCGTGCGTTTTGTGAATCAGGTTCTTATGACATGCCTGAAGAAACTTATATTGAAGATGCTTTAACACCTGAAGAAGCCGCTGAAGGCTTTATTCTGGCTTGTCAGTGTAAACCGACTTCAGATTCAGTTTTCCAGATTCAAGCCTCTTCAGAAGTCTGCAAAACTGAAATTCATGAATTCCAGGGTACGCTGGCGCGTGTAGAAAACCTGTCTGACTCGACTATTACTTTTGATATCCAGTTAGATGAAGGTCAACCAGACATTCACTTCCTGGCAGGTCAATATGTCAATGTCGGTATTCCAGGTACGACCGAAACCCGTTCATATTCATTTAGCTCAAAACCGAGTGACCGTTTGACCGGTTTCGTAGTACGTAACGTACCGAACGGCAAAATGAGTGAATTCTTAAGTAAAAATGCCAAAGCTGGCGACAAGATGACTTTTACCGGTCCATTTGGTAGCTTCTACCTGCGCCCTGTGACCCGTCCTGTCTTGATGCTGGCGGGTGGTACAGGTATTGCACCATTCATGTCAATGCTGCAAGTGCTGGAAGAAAAAGGTTCAGAACACCCAGTGCGTTTAGTATTTGGTGTGACCAATGATTTCGACTTGGTTGCCATTGAAAAACTGAACGAACTGCAAGAAAAATTCCCGTGGTTCGAATACCGCACTGTAGTAGCAAATCCGGAATCTGCACATGAGCGTCAAGGCTATGTGACCGGTCATATCGAAAACGAATGGCTAAATGGCGGTGATGTAGATGTCTACCTGTGTGGCCCTGTACCAATGGTTGAAGCGGTTCGCGGCTGGCTGGATGCTGAAGGCGTAAAACCTGCAAGCTTCCTGTTTGAAAAATTCTCTGCCAACTAATAGAGGGAATTTGTTCAATGTCTAATCGTCAAAGATTTGAAAATAAAGTCGTAATTGTGACTGGTGCCGCGCAAGGCATCGGTCGCGGTGTCGCGCTGCAAGTGGCGAGCGAAGGCGCTCAAGTCGTCATGGCTGACCTTTCCCCTTATGTGGAAGAAGTTCTGGCTGAAATTGAAGCGACTGGCGGTGATGCGATTACCGTGAAAGCCAATCTGGAAACGTTTGCTGGTGCCCAGTCAGTCGTTGAAAAAGCGCTAGAAACCTATGGCCGTGTCGATGCGTTAATCAACAACGTGGGTGGCGCGATCTGGATGAAACCTTTCGAAGAATTTTCTGAAGAGGAAATTATCAAGGAAGTGAACCGTTCATTGTTCCCGACGCTGTGGTGCTGCCGTGCAGTACTTCCGGAAATGATTAAAAATCAGAAAGGTACCATTGTAAACGTATCTTCTATTGCGACACGCGGCATTAACCGTGTGCCATATTCGGCATCGAAAGGTGGTGTGAACGGCCTGACCGCTTCCCTCGCCTTTGAACATGCCAAAGATGGTATCCGTGTCAATGCAATCGCGACGGGTGGTACTGAAGCACCACCCCGTAAAGTACCGCGCAATGCCAATCCACTGACTGAATCTGAAAAGGAATGGATGCAGCAAGTGGTTGATCAGACCATTGACCGTACGTTTATGGGACGCTACGGTACGATTCAGGAGCAAGTGAATGCAATTGTATTCCTGGCTTCCGATGAATCATCTTATATGACAGGTACAGTGGTACCGGTCGGTGGTGGAGATCAGGGCTAGTCCTGATCATCACGATTTTTAACAGGCTCATGGTTCGACGCAAGGAGGCACATCACCAATGAACATCCTGTTTCAGACATTAAAAAATGATTGGTCAATTTCAGCAACTGTTGCAGGATTCTTAGCAGTGCTGATTTCCTATTCAGGGCCACTGATCATTTTTTTCCAGGCGGCACAGCAAGCCCAGGTTTCCCCGGACATGATGATTTCATGGATTTGGGGAATTTCTATTGGTGCCGCACTCGCAGGTATCTTTTTATCGATTAAATACAAAATACCTGTCGTTACCGCCTGGTCTGCACCCGGAACAGCTTTATTAGTCACGCTGTTTCCCGATATTTCGCTCAATGAAGCGGTTGCTGCCTATATCACCTCTGCCGTGGTGATTTTTTTCATTGGGATCACCGGTTATTTTGATAAATTGCTGTCCTGGATTCCTCAGGAAGTCGCTGCCGGAATGATGGCAGGGATCTTATTGCAGTTTGGTTTAGGGCTGTTTACCGCGACCGATACCATGCCCTATATCGTCTTTGGCATGCTGGCGGTATTTTTGCTGGCCAAGCGTTTCAGTCCACGCTATGCCATGGTCTGGGTACTGGTTGCCGGTGTGGTTTTAAGTATGTTACTGGGCAAGATTAACCCGGTCACGGCAGATTTTAGTCTGGCAATTCCGCAATTTATTGCACCGGAATGGACCTGGAGTTCAACCCTGAATCTGGCCCTCCCCCTGATTCTGGTCAGCCTGTCTGGTCAGTTTTTACCGGGAATGGCCATTATCAAACTCAGTGGTTATGACATGCCAGCCAAGCCGATCATTAGTGCGACCAGTATTGCCTCGCTTGCAGTGGCCTGTGTAGGTGGTATCACGATTGTATTGGCTTCGATCACGGCTGCATTGTGTTTAGGCAAAGACGCACACGAACTGAAAGAAAAGCGTTATATCGCTGGTGTGGCGAATGGGCTTTTTTATATTTTAGGCGGCTTATTTGCCGGCAGCATTGTCATGCTGTTTAGCCTGATGCCGAAGGAATTAATTGCGGCTTTGGCAGGACTGGCATTACTGGGTGCGATTGCCACCAACATTTCCGTGGCTATGGGCAAAGAGTCGCAACGTGATGCAGCACTGATCACCTTTTTAGCGACTGCTTCCGGCATGCATTTCTTGGGGCTGAGTTCAGTCTTTTGGGGAATTTGCATTGGCCTGGTAGCACATTTTCTGCTGTCACAGAAAGACCGTAACGCAGTTCCGGTTACAGCATCAGATTCAAAACGAGTTTAAAGACATCCATCAGTTTAGGATATGTAAGGACCAGATTATGATAGATAAAAGTTCATTATCATTGAAAGAAGCACTCTCCCAGATCAAGGACGGTTCTACCATTATGATCGGTGGTTTCGGTACAGCGGGTCAGCCTGCTGAACTGATTGATGGTCTGATCGAATTGGGTATTAAAGACCTGATTATTGTCAACAACAATGCCGGTAATGGCGATTATGGTCTGGCAAAACTGCTTAAAGCGGGCGCTGTTCGTAAAATCATTTGCTCTTTCCCACGCCAGTCTGATTCCTGGGTCTTTGACGAACTTTATCGTGCTGGAAAAATTGAGCTGGAACTGGTGCCGCAAGGTAATCTGGCTTGCCGTATTCAGGCAGCAGGTATGGGCTTAGGTCCAATCTATACCCCAACCGGTTTTGGTACCTTGCTGGCTGAAGGCAAACCAACCTTGAACTATGAAGGCAAAGATTTTGTCCTGGAAAATCCGATTAAAGCTGACTTTGCTTTAATTAAAGCTTCTAAAGGCGATCGTTGGGGCAATCTGGTCTACCGTAAATCTGCGCGTAACTTTGGCCCGATCATGGCGATGGCGGCTGATGTGACGATTGCTCAAGTTTCTGAAGTGGTTGAACTGGGTGCACTGGATCCGGAACACATCATCACCCCGGGAATTTTTGTTCAACACGTTGTTCAAGTTAAACCTGCACAATAATTGGCATCGGAGATAAATAATGAGCTATAGCAAACTGACCCGTGACCAGATCGCTGAACGTGTGGCACAAGACATTCCTGATGGTGCTTATGTCAACCTGGGCATCGGCTTGCCAACCAAAATTTCCAGCTACCTGCCTTCAGATAAAGATGTATTCCTGCATTCTGAAAATGGCCTGTTGGCTTTTGGTCCTCCTCCTGCTGAAGAAAACCGTGATCCAGAGCTGATCAATGCTGGTAAAGAATTCGTAACCTTACTGGAAGGGGGTTCATTCTTCCATCATGGTGATTCCTTCGCGATGATGCGTGGCGGTCATTTAGACATCGCGGTATTGGGTGCCTTCCAGATTGCTGAAAATGGTGATCTGGCCAACTGGCATACTGGCGCACCGGATGCGATTCCGGCTGTGGGCGGTGCAATGGATTTGGCTGTGGGTGCCAAGAAAGTTTTCATCACCACCGATCACGTCACGAAGAAAGGCGAGCCAAAAATTGTGGCTGAACTGTCTTATCCGGCGACTGGTTTGAAATGTGTGGATCGTATCTATACCGACCTGTGTGTGATTGATATCACCAGCGAAGGCATGAAAGTGATTGAGAAAGTCGAAGGTCTGTCATTCGAAGAATTGCAGTCATTGACTGGCGCCAAGCTGATTGATGCGACTCAAAACTAATTCATAAATCCTCCCTAAATCCCTCCTTTATTAAAGGAGGGACTTTCACCCTTTAAATTCCGGGAAAAACGCCTCCCTTTAGTAAAGGGAGGTTGGGAGGGATTCAAAGATTTGGAAAGTAAAAACATGAAAAACGCATATATTATCGATGCCATCCGTACCCCATTCGGCCGTTATGCCGGTGGCCTCGCGCCTGTCCGTGCAGATGACTTAGGTGCACTTCCAATCAAAGCCTTAATAGAACGTAATCCATCGGTGAACTGGGAACAGGTCGATGATGTGATCTATGGCTGTGCCAACCAGGCCGGTGAAGATAACCGTAACGTCGGTCGCATGTCTTCGCTGCTTGCAGGCCTGCCTTATCAGGTTCCAGCAACGACCGTAAATCGCCTATGTGGTTCATCAATGGATGCAATCGCAATGGCAGCACGTGCGATTAAAGCCGGTGAAGCCAATCTGATCATTGCCGGCGGTGTAGAAAGCATGTCGCGTGCCCCATTCGTGATGGGCAAGTCAGAAACGGCGTATGGCCGTAGCCAAAAGATTGAAGACACCACCATGGGCTGGCGTTTCATCAACCCGAAACTGAAAGAAATGTACGGTGTGGAAACCATGCCGCAAACCGCTGAAAATCTGGCGGAGCAGTTCAACATCAACCGTGCAGACCAGGATCAGTTTGCCCTGACCAGCCAGCAACGTACTGCAGCAGCGCAGGCCAAAGGTTTCTATAAAAATGAAATCATTCCTGTGGTGATTCCGCAGCGTAAAGGCGAGCCGATCGTTGTGTATACTGATGAACATCCACGTGCATCTACCACTGCAGAAGCTCTGGCAAAACTGAAGCCTGTGGTGAAAGCAGAGGGGACGGTAACGGCGGGTAATGCTTCAGGGATTAACGATGGTGCAGCTGCCCTGTTGATCGCGTCTGATGAAGCAATTGCTCAACATGGCTTAAAACCACGTGCCAAAATTATTGGTTCAACCGTCGTTGGTGTTGAACCACGTATCATGGGCTTTGGTCCAGCACCTGCCATTAAGAAATTACTGGCGCAAACCGGTCTGACTTTAGAGCAGATGGATGTGATCGAGCTGAATGAAGCTTTTGCAGCACAAGCTTTGGCTTGTACTCGTGACCTTGGCATTGAAGATGGTTCAGAGAAAGTCAATCCGAATGGTGGTGCAATTGCTTTGGGCCATCCACTTGGTGCATCTGGCGCACGCTTAGTCACAACCGCACTCAACCAGCTGGAACAAACTGGCGGTAAATACGGTCTTTGTTCAATGTGTATTGGTGTCGGTCAAGGCATCGCTTTGATTATTGAACGCGTCTAACAACCTATTAAAAAGATAAACCTCCTCCCTGAATGTAGATTCAAAGTACTGCTTTGAATCAAATGCAAGAAAGGGAGGTCGGGAGGGATTTCAATGCCAACATTTACATCCAACGATGCCCAGATCAATTACCAGACCTTTGGTGATGCCAGCAAACCTGCCCTGGTTTTTTCTAATTCATTGGGTACTAAATTCAGCATGTGGCAACCACAAATTGAATTTTTCCAGCAAGACTATTTTGTCATTTGCTATGACACTCGTGGTCATGGCGCTTCCTCTGCACCACAAGGTCCGTATAGCCTGGACCAGCTAGGACAGGATGTAGTGAATCTGCTGGATCACCTGAACATCCAGAAAGCCGCTTTCTGTGGTATCTCGATGG
Organism: Acinetobacter sp. AR2-3; assembly: GCF_001878775.1. Classification (NCBI taxonomy): domain Bacteria; kingdom Pseudomonadati; phylum Pseudomonadota; class Gammaproteobacteria; order Moraxellales; family Moraxellaceae; genus Acinetobacter; species Acinetobacter sp. AR2-3. The sequence continues at coordinate 26,985 of NZ_MJIQ01000030.1, read as the reverse complement.
GCGGTTTAACCGGTCAATGGTTAGCGATTAACAAGCCTGAACGTTTTAGCCACGTGATTATTTGCAATACTGCTGCCAAGATTGGTCAGGAACAAGCCTGGCTGGAACGTGCCGCGTTGGTGCGTGAACAAGGTCTGGCACCGATTGCATCAACTGCAGCATCACGCTGGTTTACCGAACCCTTTATCCAAAGCAACGCAGCGACAGTTGCAGAACTTTCAAACGACCTTGGAGCTGGCAGCCCGGAAGGTTATGCAAGTTGTTGCGAAGCTTTGGCTAAGGCGGATTTACGTGAACAGATCAAAACGATTTCAGTGCCGGTACTGATTGTGGCCGGTCAGCAAGACCCCGTAACGACTGTTGCAGATGGTCAAGCCATGCAAGCTGAAATTGCACAAAGCCAGTTGTTTGAAATCAATGCCTCGCACATTTCCAATGTGGAACAACCTGAGGCCTTTAATCAGGCGGTTCAGAAATTTATCGCAGCTTAAACAATAAATGCAAAGAAAAAGCCACTGTTGATCAGTGGCTTTTTTATACTTAGATTTAAAAAATTAGTGCTGCATCAGGCCCAGATTACTAGAATCGCCGCAATCACTACCAAGCCTAGTCCCCAATGCTCCGCACGTGCCAGTTTATCTTTAAAGAAATATGCCGAAATCAGCATACTAAACAGAATCTCAATTTGTCCTAAGGTTTTCACGACCGGCACACTCATCATGCTCATGGCAGTAAACCAGCCGAGTGATGCCATAAAACTGCACACACTCACCTTAAAAGTTAAGCCCAGACGCTGCCACATGGCCACTAAAGTCTGGCGACTGAATATGCTGAGATAAAGCAGCATACTAATACACTGAAAACTGATCACCATTAACAACACCCAGGCCGCACGATGCAAGGTTGGTAAAGTGCTTAATTCCAGACTGGCTTCGCGTACCAGAAGCGAGGTAATGGCAAAACTTAATCCACTGCCAATCCCGATCGCCAATGTTCTCGCTGAAAACCCGCTGACCTGTTGGCCTTTACTCAATAAAAATACCGCATATCCGCCCAGCGCCACACCAATCCAGGCCAAAAATGACAAATGATCTGCTAAAAAGGTCACGCCAATAATGGCTGCAAGAATGGCTTCACTTTTCGCCAGCCCCACCCCAACGGCATAATTTTTTTGCTTGAACAGTTGTACCATCAGCGCCGTAGCTAAAATCTGACTGCAACCCGCAATCACCACATAGACCCAGAACTTGGGCGTGAAGTGAATCACACTTTCAACTGGCTTGAAATAATACAGGCTGCTCAGGTAAAGCACAGCGAATGGCAAACCGAAAATAAAGCGTGCCAGGGTGACTCCCCACACATCGACCGTGGTGCTGAGCTGTTTTTGAAAGGCGTTGCGCCAAGCCTGCATAAATGCAGCAATTAAAGTGAAAAAAATCCAGCTGAATGCCATCTACTGATCGCTATTACTACAAAAGTGAAATAATTCTATGCCTTAACAAAAGCGCTGACTAATTAAAAATAGGATGCTGGCCGATAGCGGAAAGTTTGGCTTATATTAAGGAACGAGTCGGCTAACTGAATACAATATGATCTGATAGCGATCTAAAAACATGAAAATGGTACTAATTTTGCTTATCAAGCCTAGCCAGGCTGATAGATGTCATGTGGATTTATTTTATATGTTTAAAGTATGCAATCAGACCTGAAGTGCAATTGAGCTCTTTTTTACTTTGCTCCAGTATGAAATACAAAATAACAGGTATTCATCATTGAAGGCGAATATCCCCTGTACCAGATCGCCGGATGCTATCTCAGGTAAGGAATGAGAATGACCAGTTTAAATTATTATCAGACCATTTTTAATAAGGCGGGTGATGCCATTTTTGTGCATGATACTGACTTCTGCATCACAGTTTTTGCAACGGATGGCATCTTCACCAATGCCTTCGACATAGCTTGCAGGCTGCTCTGTACCACATGCGCTACAGTATTTCACCACAAACGGGGCGCTGTGGTAACGCCCTTCAACAAAGCTCATGACCCCTGAAGACGTCGCAATCAAGGTCACTTTCATTTTCTTGATTTTAAGTGCAACGGCGTCACCCACTTCTGTACCTTCAATAAACACAGGCAATGTCACTTCATGAACACCCTGGAATGCAGGGGTAATCATTGGACCCCAACAGCCCGGAGGCGTACCGGTTTTTAAGGTTCCGCCATTTTTCAGTGAACCGAGCATGCGCTGGCTAAGACCGACAATCCCGCCAGAAAATTCATTGACCAGCAGATAGTCCACTGCATTATTACTGCCTGCTGCATAGTCTTGGTTTTCAATCTTCATCGTATTACCCCTATAGTTTTAAATAATTGTCTGTTTAAAATGGAACTGTGATATCAAGTGCGAATTTCTGACCCTCAGGCCGGTTTTCCACATCAAATTCTTTCTGGTATTTGGCGGCAACTGCGATGCCTTTAGCGAATTGGTAGCACACTTGCGGACCAATACTGGCTGCTTTTGCCTTGAAATCGCCTAGTACGGCTCCTTCACCGGAGTCACCTTCAAGCTGGCGATGCACATAACCACCTAGACCGACTGCCAGAGGTCCCATGTGCTTGGCAACGATGTAATCCACATGCAAGGCATTACCCGACTCATAACTGGTATCTTTATTTTCAAAGTTGATGTCATACATCCACTTGGTGCTGACTTCGATGCCTTGCTGGTTCAGATAAGTTGCAGAAACAATCGGTTGAATGGTGTAGTAATTACGCCCGATATTGGCGAGGCGGTTTTTGTTATATGAACCGATTGGGATATAGAAATCGACACCCGTTGCGACATGCCAGTCACCGTTGTGCCAGCCCAGCAGAAATGGATCGATAATCACATCACCCAATGCAGTTTTTTCATCTTGCCCACCGCCCAAAGTAATGTCGGCATTGGCATAGACCAGAAATGCGTGCATACCCCATGTCGCACCTAGAAAGGTCTTGTCACTGACATACACACCACGCGCGACTGTGGCAAAGGTATCCAGTTTGAAATCATCAAATACCGGATGATTATTTTTGAATTTGTCTGCTGAATAAAACTGGTTATAGCTCACCAGATAGGTGCCCGGTGGTAGCATTGCGCCCCCTAGGAAACTTTCAGTCCCATCCGGATAGGCACTACCGCCATTTTCAGCTGCAAATGCGAACGGTGCACAGCTGATCAGGCTTGTGGTGAGTACCACTGATTTCAGATATTTGCTTAGCATTTACAGCTTTCCCCTAGTCTTCAAAGTCTTTAGTTGCAGGGCTTTCGAAGCCTCAAGCGCATGACTTAATCTAGACCTGAAACATGGCAGGGAAATATAAGGACGAATCTGTGTTTAGATAGGTAAAACCTGGAGATAGCTAGCTGAAACTGCGCAGTACTCTAGGTGTTTGTCTGGAGAAAATTTAGGTAAACGGCACATTGTTATAGGTGAAACCACCTATAAAATGGTTAGAAAATAGCCATTTTTGGAAAATTTTGGAATATAAAATTATGCCTGATCGCCTTTCATTTTTCTTTTAACAATCCGGATAATCCTTTCGCATCGGGATAAAGCGGATTCCATGTTCTTCAGTATATTTTCCCGTTTCCACAAAACCAAAGCGCTTGTAAATATCCAAGGCATAAAGACTGGATTTTACCGTAATACTTGAATGGCCTTGACGGCGGATCTCGCTTTCTAAAAAGCGCCACATTTGCCGGCCATAACCCTGCCCCTGATAGACTTGGTTCAGGAAAAAATGCATGAAGTGTGCAGGTTCCATATAAGCCACGACGCCTATCACCTGATACTCTATTTCTGCCACAAAATAATGAATGTCCGGACGCTCGAAAATAGTCTGGATCATCTCAGGCTGAAAGCGCTGGCGACCTTCTTCTGAACTGATCACGGCATCGACAAAGGGCGCAATCACATCGACAATGGCACGAGTATCCTGAAGATTGGCTTTTCTAATTTTCATGTTTTTTTAAATTTCTCTTTATTAAGTTGTATACGTTAAAAATTTATTTTTCTTAAAAGTTATCTGCTTTAGCTGTTCTTGAATAGACTTCCCCAAAATTCAAAAACAGGTCGGAATATTCGGTAATATCCTTCAATACGCCTTGTCCGTATTTTAAGACGGCAACTCACTCTATTTAAAAAACCTATTTATTTAAAAGCTTGTTTAAATATACTTTTTTATTAAAACAAAGATTCAATTGATGTTTCATTTAATATCAGGCAGCCTGTCTTTACAATTCATCCATATAGAATTTTCAATGAAATTTTTATGATGTTTCTTTATCAGGAAGAAATTTAGGTAGGCATTCTGAACCTTTTTGGGTGTTCATCATCGATAAACATTTTAGCATTTTAGGTCGTTCGCTTCCCTACAGGGAGTTTAATGAAACATTTTGAATGTGCCGTCTGCAAGCAACAGCTGTTTTTTTACAAATCAGTTTGTGATCACTGTCTGTCACCGATCGGTTATATTGCTTCGGAAAAAGAGCTGTGTGCATTCGAAAAACAGAGTGCTGAGCGATGGGTTCCAATCGCCAAGAACTACCAGCATGCCAGTTATAAACCCTGTCACAATTATGTAAATTATCAGGTATGCAACTGGATGATCCCCAGCGATGAAGACGAGGAATTTTGTGAATCCTGTCAGCTGACTCATGTCATTCCTGATCTGGAAAATTCCGAGAACCTGATTTACTGGTTTCGGCTAGAAGAAGCCAAACGCCGTTTTCTGTATTTGGCACAGCGCATGAACATGATGCCACGTCCTAAAAAGTCTGAAGATGATCCATTTGGTCTGCGTTTTGATTTTCTACTGCCCCAAGAAGATAAGCCTGTTTTAATTGGTCATGCCAATGGGGTCATTACCCTAAATGCAATTGAAGCCGATGTGGTTTATCGTGAAACCACACGCGTGAATATGGGTGAAAACTACCGGACTTTATTGGGTCATTTTCGTCACGAGAGTGGCCATTATTATTTTGCGCTCATGCAACATATGCATCCGGAATTGCTAGATGAATTCCGTCAGTATTTTGGCGATGAGCGGCAGGATTATGGCAAGGCACTTGAACGCCATTATAATGAAGGCGCGCCAATCAACTGGCAGGAAAAGTACATCAGTGCTTATGCTACCGCCCATCCCTGGGAAGACTGGGCAGAAACCTGGGCGCACTATCTGCATATGATGGAAACACTGGAAACTGCTTACTATGGTGGTATGCGTGTTGAAGGAAATGGCAGCTATCTGGCCAGCATGGATTTTAAAGAATGCCCGATTGGTGGACAGGATTTTGAACATATTCTGGAAAACTGGGTTACCTTGACCTTTAATCTGAATGCCTTAAACCGTTGTATGGGCCTGGAAGATGCCTACCCGTTCAAGCTGAGCGAAGCGGTTAAAGACAAGTTACGATTTATTCACCGGCATGTGCTGGAAAAAGTTTTTAAATAATCCAAATGATGTTTAAACGATAAGAACTGGATGAAATTAAATGAATAAAGCCCGTATACGACGGGCTTTATTTTATGATCAATACGATTAAAAGTTTTCAAGCAATTTTCATTGAACCGGTTTCTTCAAATTGAGCATGCCAAGACAAGGCTTCATTCAATAAATGCGGGGTCTGGCCACCACGCGCACAGGCACGCTCAAAATAATGATTTAAGCTTTCGCGGTAATGCGGATGAGCACAGATATCAATGATCTTGCGGGCACGTTCACGCGGTGCCAAACCACGCAGATCTGCCAAGCCTTGCTCAGTCACCAGAATATCAACGTCATGATCGGTATGGTCAGTATGGCTCACCAGAGGAACGACTGAAGAAATTGCACCACCTTTAGCATAGGATTTGGTCACAAAGATGGCAATATGCGCATGACGGGTAAAATCTCCCGAACCTCCAATACCGTTCATCATCTTGGTACCAGTAACATGGGTTGAATTCACATTTCCATAAATATCAAACTCAAGTGCAGTATTAATCGCAATAATACCAAGCCGGCGAATCAGTTCGGGATTATTGGAAAGTTCCTGTGGACGCAAGACAATTTTATCTTTGTACTGATCAAAATTGTTCATCACCCGTGCGGCACAGTCATCGCTCAGAGTCATGGAACAGCCGGAAGCAAAGGTCATCTTGCCTGAATCGATAAGCTGGAAAGTACAATCTTGCAGGACTTCAGAATACACTTCCAGATGATTGAAATTAGAATGTTCAAAACCTGCAAATACTGCATTTGCCACGGAACCTACTCCGGACTGCAGCGGTCCCAGATTTTCAGGTAAACGTCCTGCGGCGACTTCATTTTCAAAGAATTGAATTAAGTGGCTGGCAATCGCCAGCGTTTCTTCATCCGGCTCATCCATTGCGAAAGAAGTATCCGGAATCTCGTTGATGACAATCGCAGCAATTTTTTCAGGTGCAACATGGATTCCGATTGTACCTATCTTATCACTGGCTTGCGTCAAAGGAATCGGACCACGATTTGGACGGGCTTGTGGCAAATAAATATCGTGAACGCCTTCCAGCACAGGATTAATCGTCGTGTCGATTTCAATAATGACCCGGTCTGCCATTTCGATGAAATTTGCAGAATTTCCGCAAGAGCCTGTTGGAATAATCTGACCGTCTTCAGTGATGGCCGTTGCGGCAATTATAGCTACATTAATTGCCGGCAGGTTTTTATGACGGATATTATCGGCCAGTTCAGAAAGATGCTGATCGACATACATCACTTCGCCCGCATTAATCGCTTTACGTAAAGAAGGGTCTGCCTGATAAGGATAACGGCGGGTTATGACGTTTGCTTCATTGAGTTTCCCATCAATCCGGTTGCCCAGACTGGCACCTGTCGCCAAGGTAATATGGATTGGATGCTTCTGTGCATATTCAGCCAATGCCAAAGGCACAGTTTTCGCTTCACCTGCCCCACCAAAACCGCTTAAACCAATTACATCGCCGTCTTGAATCAGTTGTAGTGCTTTTTCTACAGATACTACTTTATCTTGTAATGGGAGCAAACGAATGCGCTCTAAACCGTTCATAAAAAATCTCAAAAATATAAAATAAAGAGACGTTTGCTCCTGGCCAACCAGGAGCATTACCGTCTAAATCAATCAATAATTAATTTTGCTGCCCAAGCATGGGCTAATGAATGAACTTAGACCAGTTCCACAGCAATCGCAGTCGCTTCCCCACCACCGATACATAAGGACGCAATCCCTTTCTTGCCGCCCGTACGTTTTAAGGCATGAATCAAGGTCACAATAATACGAGAGCCAGAAGAACCCAATGGATGACCAAGTGCACAGGCACCACCATTAATGTTCACTTTTGCTGGATCAAGTTTAAAGCCATCAATGGCTAACATAGTGACCATGGCGAACGCTTCGTTGATTTCCCAAAGGTCAACCTCCTGAGCATCCCAACCCGTTTTTTTCAGGACTTTTTCAATCGCACCCACTGGTGCAATGGTGAATTCTGAAGGATGCTGCGAATGGCTGGCATAGGCCACAATATTAGCCAGCGGCTTTAAGTTGCGCTGTGCAGCAATTTCACTAGAAGTCACGACTAGTGCCGAAGCACCATCAGAAATGGAGCTGGCATTTGCCGCAGTAATGGTGCCGTCTTTTTTGAACGCTGGACGCAGAGTTGGAATTTTGTCAACCTTGGCATTTAAAGGCTGTTCATCCTGTTCCACCACCACATCGCCTTTACGGCTACTGACAGTGACCGGTACGATTTCATCTTTAAAGAAACCTTGCTGCACCGCCGTCACGGCTTTATTTAAGGAACCAATCGCATAGTCATCCTGCTGCTCACGCGTATAGCCTTTTTTATCCGCCATTTCCTGAGCAAGAATTCCCATCGACAGGCCTGTTTCCGCATCTTCCAGACCTTCCTGGAACATATGATCAATGACCTTTCCATGCCCCATACGGAATCCGGCACGTGCCTTGTCCATCAAATAGGGTGCGTTCGACATCGACTCCATACCGCCAGCCACCACAATCTCTGCTGAACCGGCTTTGATCGCATCTGCTGCCTGCATCACGGCTTTCATACCAGAACCACAAATTTTATTAATCGTGGTCGCCCCCGTGGAATCCGGTAGACCCGCCTGACGCATGGCCTGACGTGCCGGACCCTGTTTTAAACCAGCAGGAAGAACGCAGCCCATAATCACTTCATCAATATCATTGGCCGACAGACCTGCACGTGCCACTACTTCTTTAATTGCCACAGCACCCAAATCTGGCGCGGTACAGCTTGACAATGAACCTTGAAAACTGCCCATCGCGGTACGTACTGCATCTACAATTACGATCATTTTAGTTTCATCCTTTTTCATCATTGTTATCAACCCTACATAGCCAAAGCACTGTAGGGCTGGTCCTTCGCAATCATTGCGGGTTAAGCCTGTGCGGTAAAATATGCTTCAGGCAATTGCATGACCAGTTCCGCACCGGCCTGAATACGCTGGATTCGTGCACTCAAATCCGGAAGTACTTTGGCAACATAGTAGTTGGCCAGTACCAGTTTGTTCTGGAAGTAACTATCGTCTTTGGCTGCGGCGGCTTTGCTAATCCGCGCATACATATAGACAAAGCTGAGCAGCCCAACCGCATGTAAATAATCGACAGCAATCGAATTAGCAAAATCAGGGTTCAGCTTAGACTGCTCGACGATGAATTTAGTGATATCTTCAAGTTGCTGGCAGGCTTCTAATGTCGCCGTTTTAATCGTCAATGAATCATGTAAATTTTGGGCAAATTCACGGATTTCAGCAATATATTCCGCGATATAAGCCCCATTACATTTGGTGGTTTTACGCCCAATCAGGTCAATCGCCTGCACGCCATTGGTGCCTTCATAAATCTGTGAAATACGCAGGTCACGAATACACTGTTCCATGCCCCATTCACGGATATAACCATGACCACCGAAGCACATTTGCGCTTCCAGTGCAGAATCCAGTGCCTTGTCGGTCAAATAAGCTTTGGCGATTGGCGTTAACAGCGCCACACGGTCAGTCGCTTTACGCACCGCTTCAGGGTCGGTTGAGTATTTGGTAATATCCAGTTGTTGACCTACATACACCGCAAACGCACGTGAAGCTTCATTGTTAGCACGTACATTGAGCAGCATACGGCGTACATCGCCATGGACTAGAATTGAATCGGCTGGTTTTTCTGGAGATTTTGCACCAGTTGATGCACGGCCCTGTAAACGGTCCGTCGCATATTGTGCCGCATTCTGGTAGGCAAATTCTGCTGCACCAATGCCCTGAATTCCCATAGACAAACGTTCGTAGTTCATCATCACGAACATGCCGGCCAGACCTTCATTTTCATTGCCAACCATATAGCCCTTGGCGCCGTCAAAGTTCATGACGCAGGTCGCCGAGCCTTTAATTCCCATTTTATGTTCGATTGAACCGGCAGATACTGCATTACGCTCACCCAGTGATCCATCTGCATTGATCAGGAATTTCGGCACAATAAATAATGAAATACCACGTGAACCTGCTGGTGCATTCGGAGTTTTTGCCAGCACCAGATGAATGATATTTTCACTCAGATCATGCTCACCGCTGGTAATAAAAATTTTGGTACCGGTAATATTGTACGAACCATCTTCATTCGGTTCAGCTTTGGTCTTGATAATGCCAAGATCTGTGCCGGAATGTGGTTCAGTCAGACACATAGTGCCCGACCATTCACCCGTATAGAATTTTGGTAAATAAGTTTCTTTCTGTTCCTGTGAGGCGCGGTCACTGATCGCCATACCTGCACCCACAGTGAGTAGTGGATAAAGCATGAAAGATGGATTGGTGCTCCAGATCATTTCATCCGCCAGAACCGTGAGCATTTTCGGCATGTTTTGCCCACCCCATTCTTCAGGAGCACCCAAGCCCACCCAGCCACCTTCGGCAAACTGTCTGAAAGCTTCTTTAAAACCTTTTGGTGTCGTCACTTCACCGTTTTTAAACTGAGCACCACCTTCTTCATCAGCAGGACGATTCAGGTCAAGAATGACATTTTTAGAAAATTTGGCCATCTCTTCCAGAATTGCATTTGCCGTCGCCATATCTAAATGTGCAAGATTTTCATTACCTTGCCAAAATTGTTCAGCTTGGAATACATCATTTAAAATAAATTCCATGTCTTTTAGCGGCGCATTATAAATCGGCATTTTTAAATTCCTTAAAGGGTGATACTCAATCCTGTTGCCAAATATTTTCTAATTTTCATTAGAATCCAAGCGGGCGATTTTAAAATCGTGATATCCAATTCTTGCAGTATTAAATCTATATCTAGATTCATAAAGTTGCCTTGACAATCACGTCTTCATGTTCAGTATAAGTGACTGAATATGCCAGCTTAATATTGATCTACTTTCCGTACTAAACCCGGATAAATATGGGCTTAAAACAGTCGAAGGATTTAGCTTCGTGCGCTGAAACAATAAAATAATTATACTGAAAATGGAATTTTATTTAGCAAAGTTGATCTCTAGGGTTCAGTTTTCTTGACAATATTTCTGGCTGCTCAGCATCGCTATTTTTATTTGTCAGCAGTTGCTGCATAAATATACAAAATGAGATAAATATCACGACCTTAGTTTTATAGCCATCGCGTGCAAAATTGCATATTCTTGAAAGGTTCTTTTTCGAAAAGTATGGACCAAGAAGATGACGACTGTAAGACAGCAGAACTTCCTTCTTCGTAAAGAGAAGATCCTCAGCATGGCGGAAAACCTGCTACTGGATAATAATCAGGACATTACCCTGAGTGAGCTGGCCAGTGAACTGGACATCGCAAAAGGAACCATCTACAAACATTTTAAAAGCAAGAACCAGTTATATTTAGAACTGATTATTCTGAATGAAAAAAGAATTCTAGAAATATCAAAAAAGCATAATAACGATATTAAAAATTATGTTTCACAATATATGCTCTATCACATGCTCAATTCAAACCGAACCATCCTGTTGCATGTCATTGAAGAGCGTTTAACCAATAACGAGAAAAATTTGAAAGAATTATTTCAGGAGCTTTATCGTATTCGTGAAGAACGGATTATCCGGATTAAAGACATCACCCATGATTATCTGGTGGCTTTAGAAAGTGCCATGTCGATTCGCGATTATTTGTCTTATATCTGGACAGTCACCTATGGCGCTTCGCTGTTATTAAATTCGACCAATTACCAAAAAGCGATTGGGTCACGTGAACGTCTGATTAAGCTGTATATTAATCAGGCGCTGATGACGCCAGATAAAATCTCATCGGTATAATCACTAAAATAAAAAATGCCTGATTCGATCAGGCATTTTTTATTTGGCTGTATGATTTCATATGATCATTAAGAGTGATCTAACACGACAACGATCAGGCTGCCACAGGCGGGAAACCATCTTCGGTTAAAGCTGCAACAATCTCAGACTCACTGACTGTCGATTCAACTTCAACCAGCTTAGTCGCCACATCAATATTCACAGTAGCATTTTCATCCAGATCTTTAATCGTAGCCGTGACACTGCGCGCGCAGCCACCACAGGTCATGTTTTCAATACGGAATTTCATGTTTAGCTCCATAGGATCGGTTTAAAGTTTATAGGATTCAGCAGACTATATTTAACCTAAATTTAATTGAAGATCAGGTCAGTGCTGCTCAGGAATGATACCCTGTTCAATCTGTTTTAAAATCTGGCAATCGGACTGTTCATTGCCGGCACACTGCTCAACCGATTGCTGTAAAATTAATAGCATATGCTGCATATCGGCAATTTTCTGTTGTAAAAACTGGATATGTTTTTGTGCCAACTGTTTGACCTCACTACTTTGGCGTGAGCTGTTCAGCCACAGGCCGAGTAATTCTTTCATCTGCTCTGAAGAAAAGCCCAGTTCACGTGCATGCTGGATAAAACTTAAGGTTCTAATGTCCGCGTCACTATAAACCCGATAACCTGTATCACTGCGTTTCGGAGCGGGCAACAAGCCGATTTCTTCATAATAACGGATCATTTTTGCAGAGATGCCGGACCGTTTTGCGGCCTGACCAATATTCATCATACTGACTCCTTAAACTGCACCGGTTGATAGGCTCTTAATCTCAAGGCATTACTAACCACAAACACGGAGGACAATGCCATCGCAACTGCGGCAAACATTGGCGATAACAAGATGCCCCAAAATGGATAAAGCACACCTGCAGCAATCGGGATTAACGCAATATTATAGACAAAGGCCCAAAACAGATTCTGTTTGATATTGCGCATGGTTGCCTGGCTTAAACCAATGCCCGTAGCTACATGCTGTAAATTGCCTGACATCAGCACCACATCAGCAGCTTCAATCGCGACATCGGTGCCGGTACCAATCGCCATACCAACATCGGCCTGTGCCAATGCCGGTGCATCATTGATTCCATCCCCGACAAAAGTGAGCACGCCGTATTGCTGCTGGAGTTGTCGTACTGCATCGACTTTTTCATGTGGTAAGACTTCCGCAATCACCTGATCAATTTTCAACTGTTTGGCGATCGCCTGTGCGGTATGCTGGTGATCCCCGGTAATCATCGCCACTTTGAGGCCTTGGTCATGCAAGGCCTGAATCGCGCTATAAGTGGTCGGTTTAATCGGATCGGCTACGGCAATAATTGCAGCCAGCTTTTGATTAATCGCTACATATAAAGGACTGCGGCCCTGATCACCGAGCTTTTGTGCAGTGTCTCTAAACAGATCGACATTTAAGCCCAAGTCCTGCATCAAACGTTCTGCACCAATATGCAGCTGCTGACCGGACACCTGTGCTTTGACCCCAGCACCGGTAATCGAATCAAAATCCGTCACTTCACTCAGTTGCAGTTCTTGCTCACGGGCAGCCTGAACAATAGCGTGGGCAATCGGATGTTCAGATTTAGCCTCCACTGAAGCGACTAGCTGTAATACCTCTTGCTGATTAAAATCTGCTGTAACTTCAAAGTCGGTCAGAAGCGGTTTTCCTTCAGTCAAGGTTCCAGTTTTATCCAGCGCGACGACTTTGGTTTGCTGCAATAACTGCAATGCTTCGCCCTTACGGAATAGCACGCCCAGTTCTGCTGCACGGCCAGTTCCGACCATAATTGAGGTAGGAGTCGCCAGTCCCATCGCACATGGACAGGCAATAATCAGTACGGCGACTGCATTTACCAATGCATAGGTCAGATTCGGCTCAGGCCCAAACAGGAACCAGACCATAAAGGTCAAGGCCGCCAGTGCCATAACAGCCGGCACAAACCATAAAGTCACTTTATCGACCACGGCCTGAATTGGCAGTTTTGAGCCTTGTGCCTGTTCTACCATCTGAATAATCTGCGCCAGTACCGAATCCTGTCCGACCGCAGTGGCCTTGATTTTCAAGGTTCCGTTCTGGTTTACTGTACCGCCGACCACCTGATCGCCAGCCTGTTTGGCCACAGGCAAAGGTTCACCGCTAATCATCGCTTCATCAATATAACTTTGTCCGGCAACCACTTCACCATCGACAGCGACTTTTTCACCCGGACGAATTTCAATCAACATTCCTTGTTGCACATCGGAAATTGCCAGATCAACCCAGTGATCATTCTGTTCTACCCGTGCCGTTTTCGGTTGCAAGCCGACTAGATACTGAATCGCTTCCGAGGTTTTACCTTTGGCTTTGGCTTCCAGATAACGCCCCAGTAAAATCAGCGCGACAATAACGGCGGCCGCTTCAAAATACACATGCACAGTGGACTGCGGTAACAGCTCCGGAAAAAAGGTCGCAATACATGAAAAGCCATATGCGGCAATGGTTCCAACGGCCACCAGCGAGTTCATATCCGGTGCCAGACGCAATAGTGCCGGAATCCCATGCTGATAAAAACGCCGTCCCGGAATAATCAGCACCAAAGTGGTCAGTACAAACTGCAGATACCAGCTGTTCTGGGTTCCCAGCGTATGGGCAATAAAATGATGAAATGCCGGAATCAGATGCGAGCCCATTTCCAGAATAAATACAGGTGCTGTCAGAATGACTGCAAGCCATAAATCTCGTTTCAGTTGTGCCGTTTCATTGGCTTTCTTTTCCTGAAAAGCATCATGGCTATCTGTCGACATATCCCTACCAGATTTTATGGTGGCCTGATAACCGGCTTTCTCCACCTCAGCAATCAAGGCCGGAATCTGGGCATGCGAGGCCTTCACCCAGGCAGTTTCGGTGGCCAGATTGACCTGTGCTTCGCTGACACCTTCTACTTTTAATAAAGCTTTTTCCACACGTTCCACACATGAAGCGCAAGTCATGCCTTCAATCGTCAGTTCAATCCGGTCGCTCTGAATATCAAAACCGGCTTTTTGTACGGCTTGAGTCAGCTTGGACAATGGTACGGAATTAATCGCACTCACATGCGCCTTTTCAGTGGCCAGATTCACTTGTGCATCCAGCACGCCCTCCACTTTTTTTAGGGCTTTTTCTACGCGAGCCACACAGGATGCACAGGTCATGCCTTCAATGTTCAAATCAAACTGTTGCGTCGGTACATCGAAACCGGATTTTTCAATTGCTTGAACCAGCGCAGCGGCAGCAATCGGCTGCTGGCTTTTAATAAAAGCTTTTTCAGTCGATAGATTGACAGACGCCTCGACCACGCCTTCAATTTTTTTCAAGGCTTTTTCCACCCGAGCGACACAGGAGGCACAGGTCATACCGCCAATCTGCACCTGCTGCTCATATAAGCGGTTGCTGTCTTGTTCTACCATGCCCATCTCCATGCCTCAACTCACTGTTGATGTTATAGCTTAAACATTCCCATCATGGTAAGGTCAAGTCCTTCATCTGACTATTTTAAAAATAATGCAGCGTCCTGCTGCGATTTAAAACTACCCAATAAAAAGCCCGAAGATGACTTCGGGCTTGTCTAACAGTGTTTAAAATATAAAATGCATCAATGTTATTCAGCAGAAATATCTTCAAACAGGATCGAAGACAGGTAACGTTCACCACCATCTGGCAAAATCACCACAATATTTTTACCGGCATTTTCAGGGCGAGCCGCCAATTGGGCTGCTGCTGCCATAGCCGCGCCACTTGAAATACCGACTAGGATACCTTCCTGAGCTGCCGTTTTACGTGCCCACTCGACTGCATCTGCGCTATTAATGGCAATCACTTCATCAACGAGTTCTAGGTCCAGATTGCCTGGAATGAAGTTGGCACCAATCCCCTGAATTTTGTGTGGTCCAGGTGTAATGTCTTCACCGCGTTTGGCCTGACCAATAATTGCAGACTCAGCAGGTTCCACCGCCACAGAATATAAAGGCTTGTTTTTCACTTTTTCAAAGTAGCGTGAAATACCGGTAATGGTTCCACCCGTTCCGACACCTGCGACCAGAATATCGACATTGCCCGCAGTCGCTTCCCAGATTTCTGGGCCTGTGGTTTCTTCATGAATTTTAGGGTTAGCAGGATTTTCAAACTGTTGTGGTAGATAGTACAGTTCAGGATTTTCATTGACTAGACGTTGTGCTTCTTCAATCGCGCCTTTCATGCCTTTGGCCGGATCAGTCAGTACCAGATTGGCACCCAATGCTTTCACCACCTTACGGCGTTCAATACTCATGCTTGAAGGCATGGTCAAAGTAATGTCATAACCTTTGGCTGCCGCAACAAAAGCCAATGCAATACCGGTATTGCCGCTGGTTGGCTCGACAATATGCATACCGGATTTGAGCTTGCCAGATTTTTCAGCATCATTAATCAACGCTGCACCAATACGACACTTGACTGAAAATGCCGGATTACGGCTTTCAATTTTCGCAAGTACCGTGGCCGGAGCGGAAATCACACGATTAATACGAACAAGCGGTGTATTTCCAATCGCGTCTGCATTATTACTATAAACCGCTATACCTAAATTATTCGGTGTTGGAAAAGCTGAATCTGTACTCATGATGATATCCCTGATGTTATTGGTTTAAGTCGCTTAAACATCATACAAGCATTTTTTTGCTTTGTAGATGTTTGATGAAACTTGCACTTCATTGCACGAATGTGAACTAAAATACTTTCTGCACTATGCAATAAATTTATCTTATCTATCAATATTTAAAATATAATTTTAATTGATAATTCAATTCATTAAAAACCATAAAACTTAACTGTTTTTAGCAAGGTATTACGGGCTAAGACCCGTATAATTAGCGGGCTGTAACTTTATAATGGACATATTGAATGAAAACCGATTTTGAAATCACGACTATGCGCGATTCAGCAGAACAGGTCGTCGGCATTTTAAAATCTCTGGCCAATACCGACCGTCTTCTCATTTTATGTCATCTGTCTCAAGCGGAACTGAATGTTTCAGAAATTGAGGAAATAACTGAGATTAAACAGCCGACTCTTTCCCAACAGCTCATGATGCTGCGTAAAAGCGATGTGGTAGATACCCGACGCGATGGCAAACAGATTTATTATTCAATTAAAGATCAAAATTTGATTGTGGTCTTAAATACCCTTTATCGATTGTATTGCGGCAATCCAGCTAAATAAAGAATCTTTCTTTTTTCAGTCATCAAGATGAATTTCTTTAAACTCTTATTGATGTCGTTTTAAATCATTAAGATCACGATCATAAGTTTTCGAATGATACGTGACTGACCCAGATGATTCATTTTAAACATGAATCATCAAGAAGCTAGATCAGCTAAGACTTCTTAGCAGAATTTGTGCATAATATATCTATATTTGTGATTTAGACCTTTTTATGCCAAATTCCAAGTCTAAACTTCTGCATAAACTGCCTGCCTGGGCATGGTTAAGCCACTATACGCCGGTCAAATTTAAGTCCGATGTGCTAGCCGCCCTGATTGTGGTGGCAATGCTGGTGCCTCAAGGGATGGCGTATGCCATGCTGGCAGGACTGCCGCCGATCATGGGCTTATATGCAAGCATCCTGCCGATGATCATTTATGCCCTGCTCGGTGGGAGTTCGACTTTATCGATTGGCCCCGTGGCCATCATTTCCATGATGACTTTTGCTACGCTCAATCCACTTTTTGAAGTCGGCTCACCGGTCTATATCGAAGCTGCGACCTTATTGGCACTGATGGTCGGGATTATTTCCCTGCTTTTGGGATTATTCCGTTTTGGTTTTCTGATCCAGTTGATCAGTCATCCCGTGATTCAAAGCTTTATTATTGCCTCTGCCTTATTGATTGCTTTTGGACAGTTAAAGTTTTTGGTTGATCTTCCCTTAAAAGCCAATAACATTCCGGAGTTTGCCAGCAGTCTGCTGCAATATTTCCCGCTGCTGCACGTGCCCAGCCTGATTTTCGGCCTGCTCTCTATCGGTCTGCTGATCTATCTGCCCAAGTTATTAAAATCTCAGGCTGTCCAAAGCCGGCTTGGCTCTACAGATTTTTTAGTCCGTGCGGTGCCCCTGATTCTGGTGTGTCTCGGCATTGCGGCGATTGTCTTTCTGGATTTAAAGCTTCAGGGCATTAAAACGGTCGGTGCAATTCCTTCCGGTTTTCCACCCTTATCTTTTCCACACTGGAACTGGGAACTGGTGATGACCTTGCTACCGGGTGCCAGCATGATCGCCATGATCAGTTTTGTGGAATCCTTGTCGATTGCTCAAGCGACAGCCTTACAGCAACGCAGTCATTTAAACAGTAATCAGGAACTGATTGCACTCGGCCTGGCCAATATCAGTGCAGGCGTGAGTTCAGCTTTTCCGGTAACGGGCAGCCTGTCGCGGACGGTGGTGAATGCCGATGCCGGTGCCAAATCACCTATGGCCGGTGTTTTATCCTCGATTCTGATTATTTTCGTGAGTCTGTTCTTTACCGGATTTTTTGAAGACCTGCCGCTGACCATTCTGGCCGCGACGATTATTGTTTCCATCTGGAAGCTGGTTAATTTCCAACCATTTTTTGATGCCTGGCGTTATTCCAAAGCAGATGGCCTTGCCATGTGGATTACTTTTCTCGGCGTTGTTCTGATTGATATTTCCACCGGTTTGATTATTGGGATCGTGTCGACCTTTGTGCTGATGCTATGGCGAATCAGCCGACCGCATATTGCGGTCGTCGGTCTGGTCGAAGGAACCCAGCATTTTCGCAATATTCAGCGGCATCAGGTCAGTACCTCCGATCGGGTGCTGTCACTGCGGATTGATGAGAATCTGACGTTTCTGAATGCCAATAGCTTCAAAGGTTATCTGATCAATGAGATCAGCCTGAATGACCAGCTACAACATGTGATTATCAACTGTTCCAGCATCAGTGCGATTGATCTGAGTGCCTTGGAAATGCTGGAAGATTTAAATGCGGAACTGGCCAAACTGGATATTCGCCTGCATTTTGCCGAAGTCAAAGGTCCGGTCATGGACAAGCTGCAAGCTTCTAAATTGATGACGCATCTGAGCGGGCGCATTTATCTGACCCATTTTCAGGCGATTCAGGATCTGGCGCCAGAGATCTTTGAGCAGCATAAAGATTATATGATTTAAGACAGCAGATACTGGAACTTATGGTCAGAAATTCCAACCGGTCATAAGTTCTAACTTTTTAAATTTTCAAATATAATTTGAATTTATCTATTTAACTTTGATATTTATTTCATGAATACAATTTTAAAATCGGTGATTTATTCATCATTTTAAGAAGTTTTTCTTCAATATAAGCACTATTTTAAACCAATATATTTTATAATAAATCAATAATATCAATATCTTGGTTTTTATATAAAAATATATTTTAAGCCTTGTTTAAATTAAGTATAAAATAGCGCAACTTTTTCCCAAATTTAGCCCTCGTAATTTTCACAAGGCAACCTTATGTTTTCTGCCCTTATGCGCATGAGCTTAGTCTCTCGAATCATCATCGCCATTATTTTAGGTGTGGGTGTGGCTGTGGTATTTCCCGAAGCTACTCCCTCATTAAGCCTATTGGGCGACCTGTTTATTAAAGCCTTGAAGTCTGTTGCACCGATTCTGGTTTTCATTTTAGTGTTAGCTTCTATCGCGAATTTTAAAGTGGGCCAATCCAACGCCGCAATCAAGCCGATTATGCTGATGTATGCGGTTGGTATGTTCCTTGCTGCGCTGAGCGCTGTGGTTTCAAGTATCTTATTTCCAAGTACGCTGTTCCTGGATATTGCTGCACAAGCTGACTTGCAGCCACCGGGTAGTCTGGTGGAAATTCTGAAGAATTTGCTGCTGAGCTTTGTCGCCAACCCGGTTGTTGCAATTGCTGAAGCAAACTTTATTGGCATCCTGGCTTGGTCAGTGGCATTAGGCATCGCTTTTCGTCATGCATCGGATAGCACCAAGACGCTTTTGAATGATGCAGCCTTTGCAGTGAATTATGTGATTCGTTTAGTGATCAGCTTTGCACCTTTGGGTATTTTTGGTCTGGTTGCGGTGACTTTTGCTGAATCTGGTCTGGACACGCTGACGAGCTATGTACATTTGTTGACTGTATTGTTAGGCACAATGGTGTTTGTTGCACTGGTCATCAATCCGTTGCTTGTTGCTGCCGTTACTCGCAAAAATCCTTATCCACTGGTGTTCACCTGTTTGCGCGAAAGTGGCATTACCGCTTTCTTTACCCGTAGTTCGGCAGCCAATATTCCAGTCAATCTGGACTTGGCAAAACGTTTGGGTGTCAAGGAATCGACTTCAAGTATCGCAATTCCTCTGGGTGCTACGATCAACATGGCAGGTGCTTCTGTGACCATTACTGTATTGTCATTGGCGGCTGTAAATACTTTGGGGATTAGCGTCGATTTCAGCACTATGCTCATTCTTTCTGTGGTGGCAACCGTTTCGGCATGTGGCGCTTCAGGGGTTGCAGGCGGTTCATTGTTACTGATTCCAGTTGCATGTGGCCTGTTTGGGATTTCTTCGGATATTGCCATGCAAGTCGTTGCGATTGGTATGGTCATCAGTGTATTGCAGGATTCTACCGAAACTGCTTTAAACTCATCGACTGATGTTTTATTTACTGCAGCAGTAGACCGCGCATCAAATTGATTTTATATTGATTAATCAATATGTTTAGCCAATGATGTTGTTATGCCATTACAGCGTTTACCTCTCTGGGTGCAATTAGGGGCGTTCTTTCTTGCGGTCAATGCCGGCATGATTAACGTCCTCGGGCTGGTGACGGTATTACACCAGTCTGTGTCACATATGACCGGTAATGTCAGTATGCTGGCGATGGCATTGCTGAACTGGCAACCAGAACAGATGTTGTATCTCTTTTTGGTCACACTCTGCTATGTCATTGGTTCATCCTATAGCGGGCTCATTCTTGGAAATAGTCACTTTCGCCTGGGGCAACTTTATGGTTACCCTTTAAGCCTGGTGGCTATTTTTATTTTGATCTGCTGGTTATTATTGCCCTATTTCCCGCGCTACGCCTTGTTATGGGCCTGTGTTGCCATGGGTGTGCAAAATGCCATGGTTAGCCACTATAAAGGTGCCATCATTCGCACCACGCATTTATCTGGTGTACTGACCGACCTCGGCTTAGCGATGGGCTACCGGTTGCGCGGTTTGGAGGTAGAATCACGACGCGTGGTTTTGCATCTGCTTATTTTGCTCGGTTTTTTAAGCGGTGGCATTCTTGCCAGCTGGCTATATCCTTATTTAAAATTAAATGCATTCCTGATCCCGGCAGTGCTGAGTCTGGTTCTCAGTCTCACGTATTGGGTGATTTATTTACGTTATCGACATCAACACGATTAATATCTGGACATTCTCATGGTTAAAAATGCATTGCAGGCACAATTGTTAAAGGCAGGATTGGTCGATAATAAAAAAGCCAAAAAACTGTCTAAACAGGCTGTGCATGAAAAACGCACCGGTGACGGTACCGAGGCTGAAATCAAGGCCAAGATTGAACAAGATAAACAGCAAAAAATGGCCAAAGATCAGGCAATTGAGCTAGAGAAAAAAGCAGCTTTGCAGGAAAAAGAACTGAAAGCCGCAATCATGCAAATGATTAATCAGCACAAAATCCGTGATACTGACGGCGATGCGGTGTATCAGTTTATTGATGACAGCAAAATCAAAAAAGTCTATTTGAACCAGCAAATCTATAATGCACTGGTGGCAGGCAGTCTGGTGATTGCACGTGAAAATGACAGCTATGCTTTCTTGCCTAAAGCTCTGGCAGATCGTATCAATACGAAAATGCAGGGCTTTATCATTGTGAATAATTCAGAGAAAAATGAAGAAACCACTGATGAAGAAGATCCATATGCAGCTTATGTTATTCCTGATGATTTGATGTGGTAAGCATCGCGATATCATTACTGAAATATCGAAGATCAGAAACCGGCGAATTCGCCGGTTTTTTATTCGTATGTGCTGTTATTTAATAATTCACATCAATAAATATGTTTTAAAAAGTTATCCAATATTAAAAAACCTGATCCAAATCTATAAACTTGATCTAAATTTTTGATTGAAGAGAAAGATCGTTTGGAACAGTTTAATTTTATTCGGAATATTCAAGAATGGGCAGATCAGTACCCATGGCTGGAAATGCTATCTTCACTGAGTATTGTGATTTTACTGGCGATTCTTGCCAATCTATTTGCCAAGCAAATTGTGGTACGCGGAATACGTCAACTGATTTCCAGAATGCCTTTTGCCAATAATCAGATTTTTGCTGAGCATAGCGTGATTCGCCGGATTGCCAATATTGTTCCGGCAGTGGTGATCATGAACGGGATTACCACGGTACCGCATTTATCTGACAAGGTTGAGTCCTTTGTGCAAATGGGGGCACAGGCTTTTATCTTCCTGACGATTGCCCTGGCTCTTGGTGAATTACTGAATATTTTTAACCTGGTCTATCAGCGTAATCCCAAGTCACGTAACAAACCGATTAAAGGTTATTTGCAGCTGGTCAAACTGATTATCTTTATTGTCTGTGGCCTGATGATTCTCGGCACTTTCCTGAAAAAGGATGTCTTTACCTTGCTGGCTGGCTTCGGTGCCATGGCCGCGGTGTTGATGCTGGTCTTTCAAAATACCATTTTGTCACTGGTGGCGTCAGTGCAGATTTCATCTTATGACATGGTGCGTATTGGCGACTGGATCGAAATGCCCTCGCTGAATGCGGACGGCGATGTCATTGATATGTCATTACATACCATTACGGTACAGAACTTTGATAAAACGGTGACCACCATTCCGACCAATAAACTGGTGACGGATACCTTTAAAAACTGGCGTGGTATGCAGGAAGCCGGTGCGCGCCGGATCAAACGCTCGATTCATATTGATCAAAGCAGCGTGCATTTTATGTCGGCTGAAGAACAGAACAAGCTGAAAAATTTTATTCTGCTCGATCAGTACCTGAATACCAAATCAGAAGAGCTGGAACAATTTAACCTGCAACTGAGTCATCATTCGCAATATAACCAGCGTCGTCTCACCAATCTGGGAACTTTCCGTGCCTATGTAGAGTTTTATCTGCAACAACATTCGGGCATTAGTAAAAATCATTCCCTGATGGTGCGCCAATTGCAGCCAACCAGTGAGGGTTTACCATTAGAGATTTATGCCTTTACTAATACCACCGCCTGGGTGGAGTATGAAAATATCCAGTCGGATATCATGGATCATCTGCTGGCGATTATTCCGGAATTTGGATTAAAGGTCTATCAAGCGCCTTCAGGTCTTGATTTAAAGGAAGCATTTACTCAACCGTCTTCTATTATTACTTAAATACAAGTCATCCAATCTCAAGCCTGAGGTGCTGCTGCATTTCAGGCTTTTTTATTTCCTCATCTATTTAAAACCTGACTGGCATAAATCTGGCTTTAGTTTAATTTTTATAATCCAAGTTTTAATTGAGTGAATCATTTTGTGGCAATTTCACCCAATTACGGGCTTAAAAAAACAGAATCCTTTATAATTCCCGAAAAGCAAAATGCATGATAAGAGTACGATAATGTTTCGATGGCTTGAAAGACTGGTTGACCCCTATCCCACCAAAAATCTGAACCAACCTTTACCGACCAAGTTTTTTCCATTTGTCTGGCGGGCAGCCTATGGAGTCCGCCGTTATTTGCTGATTCTGGTACTGTGTACTGCCGGTGCTGCCAGCTTCGAAGCTTTTCTGTATTCAAAAATTGGTGAGCTGGTGAACTGGCTCAGTAAAAGCCAGCCCGATACTTTTCTGGAACAGCATGCTAGCAATTTAACCTTACTGAGTATTGTTCTTCTGGCCAATATTTTTTTCGCTAGCGCCCAATCCCTAATTAAGCATCAGATTTTGTATAGCAATTTCCCGATGCGTTTACGCTGGCGCTTTCATAATCTGCTCATGAAACAAAGCCTGGATTTTTTCCACAATGATTTTGCCGGACGATTATCGGCCAAAGTTATGCAAACCGCTCTGGCAGTACGCGAATTCTGGGTCATTCTGGGTGACATGCTGGCTTATGTGCTGATTTATTTCATCACCATCAATATTGTTTTGGGTGCAATTTCACCCTTGCTGATCATTCCATTGATGGTCTGGCTAGCCTTGTTTATCTGTGCAGCGTGTTATTTCATTCCACGTTTGAGCAAAATTTCCAATGCTCAGGCGGATGCCCGTGCCGTCATGACCGGGCGTATCACGGATGCCTATACCAATATTCAGACTGTCAAGCTGTTTGCTCATGCCGGTCGTGAAAGCCAGTATGCCAAGACCTCTATGCAGGAATTTATGGTAACGGTATATAAACAGATGCGTCTGGGTGCCCAATACGAAATCAGTATTTTACTGCTGAGTGTAGTGTTATATGGCGGCGTACTGGGTACTGCGATCTGGTTGTGGATGGAAGGTCAGGCCGAGCTGGGCATTATTGCTGCAACTACAGCAATGGTACTGAAACTGAACAGTATTGCCGAATTTATGATGTGGCAGACCTCTGCCCTGTTTGAAAATGTCGGTACCATTCAGGATGGTATGAAAACTTTAGGCCGCAAAATTGCCATTGAAGATAAACCGGGTGCCAAAGAGCTACAGCTCAATCACGGTGAAATTAAATTCGAAAATGTCAGCTTTGCCTATAATGATAAAAACGTGATTGATCAGTTTAATCTGACCATTCGCCCAGGTGAAAAAATTGGTATTGTCGGCCGTTCAGGTGCAGGGAAATCTACCCTGATTCAACTGTTGCTGCATTTTTATCATATTAACCAGGGTCGTATCTTGATTGATGGTCAGGATATTGACGATGTGACTCAGGACAGTTTGCGCAAGAATATTGCATTAGTGACTCAAGATACTTCACTGCTACATCGCACTGTCGCGGAAAACATTAAATATGGTCGTCCAGATGCGACTGATGAAGAAATGTTTGAAGCTGTGCGTAAAGCCAAAGCAGAAGAATTTATTCCTAATCTGACGGATTTGCGTGGCAAAAAAGGCTATGAAGCCTATGTCGGTGAACGTGGCGTGAAACTTTCCGGCGGACAGCGTCAGCGAATTGCAATTGCACGTGTATTCCTGAAAGATGCGCCGATTCTGATTCTGGATGAAGCGACCAGTGCGCTGGATTCTGAAGTCGAAGCAGCAATTCAAAACAGTCTGGACGACTTGATGCAAGGTAAAACCGTGATTGCAATTGCGCATCGCCTGTCTACCATTGCCCAGATGGATCGTCTGATTGTACTGGATCAAGGTCGAATCGCCGAGCAAGGCACGCATGATGAACTGGTGGCATTAAATGGCATCTATGCCCAACTTTGGCAGCGTCAAACTGGTGGCATGCTGATTCAGCAACAGGTCAAAGCATCAAAAGATCATGAATAATATGATCTCTAGAAGATTTCAAAACTTCTAATGATTTGCTCGTCCTTAATATTGAACAGGTCTGGAAAAAGGAAAACTTTGCCCAGACCTTTCTTTGTAAAATTTTCTCTACAGATGAACAGCAAGTTGCCATCTATCTGGTATCTTATGAAATGACATCTCTCTCTAGTTCTGAAAGCTCTCTGAAGAAGTCCTGTTCAATGATTAATAAAACTAGACCAATCGTCCTGTCCTGAGCAAACAGATGCTGGGATGCGACTTATTCAATAAAATAATTTTAATTTCATCAATAAAATTATGTGGTTTAAATTGATTTTAATGCTGAATTCAGGCTAATCTGCCAGTGGCAGAATCACAATCGCCAAAATTTTGTCCAACAATTTTAATGAAAAATTTGGTGGCTTCATGCCAATATCTATTTATAAATAAAAAAATTTGAATGAGTGCAACGGATCGCGCATGAAAACAATTGCTCCACGCCAAGACCAAGGAATTCCAGGTGTTTACGGTCTCTTGCTTCTCGATGTCATTTCCCGCTGGGGTTATAACAATGAGTCGCTTTTCCAACCTTTTGGCCTGACCAGTGAACAGTTGGCAGATCCTGATTTTCGTATTCCAACTCCTGTCGCCAATGAACTGGTCAAATATGCCCTGAAACTGACCGGAGAGCCGACCTTAGGTTATCATCTTGGCACACAGATGCGGATCTCGATTCATGGCTTTATTGGCTATGCCATTATGACGGCGAATAATATTACCGATGCGCTGGTACTGGCGAACCGATTTATTCAACTCCGTTTACCCTTCCTGCAACTATTTTTCTCGACTTTTGGTGCCAAAGCCACGGTACAGTTGCAAACCGATATTCAGCTTGAACCTCTGCGCACCGAAATTTCCATTGCCTTGATGATCGGTCTGATCAGTATGGCCAAAGCGATTACAGGCGTTACTGATGCGACAGGAGAAATCGACTTCGATTTCAAAAAGCCGGAAGATTTTGAACGCTTTATGGCGAAGTTCCCCACCCATCAGTTCCGTTTTGAACAACCGCATTTAATTCTGAGCTTTGATAAAAGCTACCTGATGAACAAGCTGGTGCATGCCGATCCGATTGCCAGCCAGATTGCGATTAACCAGTGTGAAACGGAACTTTCTGCCTTGGGTGAACGGCATCGGATTGCCATGCGTGTCCGGGATATATTGACCCATGCTGAGCAACATTATCTGAGTATTGAAAGTGTGGCGGATCGCTTGCACATGTCTGACCGCACCTTAAAACGTCAACTCGCCGCCGAAGGCACCTCCTTTTCTACCCTAGTCGATGAAGTTCGTTACCGGCATGCCACCTCATTATTGTCCCGGACAGATTTCACTCTGGAACAGATTGCCGATGAACTGGGTTATAGTGATGTCGCCAATTTTAGCCGGGCGTTTAAACGCTGGAGTGGCCGCAGCCCGAGCAACTGGCGCAAAGATCCTTATTTATAAAGGAGCATAAGCCTTTTGTTTTTCTTAAAAAGAATGTATAAAACATGTCAAAAATGATCTTAAAATTTTTAAGGAGTTATCAATGAATCATCCTTCAGAATTAAAGTACGCAAGTACGCATGAATGGGTACGCATTGAAGGTGATCTTGTTGTGACCGGTATTTCCGACCATGCACAGGATGCGTTAGGTGATTTAGTCTATGTAGAAGCGCCTGACTTGAATCAGCATATCACTGCAGGTGAGCAAGCGGGTGTGGTTGAGTCGGTGAAAACCGCTTCAGATATTCATGCGCCTGTGTCGGGTGTGGTGGTAGAAATTAATCCTGACCTTGAAGATGATCCAGATTTCATTAATGATGATCCATACGGCAAAGGCTGGATCTATAAAATTAAGCCAGATAATATCGCAGATGTTGAAAAACTACTTTCAAATACAGAGTATGAAGCCGGGCTTTAATTTTGATTTTGGATAAAAAAATCAGCCTGAGGGCTGATTTTTTTGTTTTATCTAGGGTCTGTCATCAATTAGCTTCTGTAAAAAAAAAAACCGCAGTCGCCGGGCACCTGGCTTTCATCAAGTCCTGCTAGCGCGCGATGCCTTCTAGTGCGCCCGCCGGT
>NZ_MJIQ01000029.1:0-86557 GCF_001878775.1 Acinetobacter sp. AR2-3 | reverse complement strand
TATATTTATTTCATCATTTTTATGTATCAGATGACCCGGCGACCACAGAGATCATCACGCGTAAGATCGTCGGCAGCGTCAGATGTGTATAAGAGACAGATATATATGTAATAATGTTAATGCGATTATACCTGGTTTATATGATTATTATGTGCCATATAAAGAATTCCCCTATACAACCGAGGTTGTGCCAATAATTGTTGAAACTAAGGTAGATACAAAATTATTAGATATTGATGATTTTTCAAATCCCATAAAAATATTTCATGGTTGGCAACCAGGAAGAGAGATTACTAAGGGTAATGATATTTTTGATATAGCTATTAAGAAACTTCTGTTAAAGTATCCTAATAAAATAGAATATACTGTGATAGGAGGCGTTCCATATCATGAATATAAAACATTGTTTCAATCATGTCATATTTTTATTGATCAATGTTTTAGCCAAGATTGTGGTGTGAATGCATTGTTAGGGTTAGCAGAAGCAAAAGTAGTTTTTAGTGGTTTTGAGGATGCGGTTAAAGATATTTATAATATTGATTATAATCCACTTATAAATGCGAAGCCTGATCCTGAATATATATATGCCGCAATTGAGGACATTATTTTGAATCCAAAAAAAATCAAAGAATATTCTAAAAATGCTTTAAGGTATATATCTGATTTTCATAGCGCAGAGTATGTATTGGAGAAGTATAAAAGAATTTGGATGAAATATTAATTAATATGAATAATCAAAAAATACTATTTTTATTTATTTATTTATTGTTCTTTTCCAAGGTGGTTGTTTTTATCCTTGTTAAGGATGGTTTTTTTGCTATTAATCTCGGTGGGGGGGATGATGGTGATTTTTATGATGCTTATGCACTTGGTTATCATGATATAAAGACTAGTATATGGCCTGTAATTTTGAAATTTTTAAATAATTGGGGGGTGTACTCACGTGAAGGAATATCTTATTTTTTCTTGTTTTTAAACTTATTTATTATTCCTTTTCTTGTGACTAAGTTATCGGGTTTAAATTTTAATAAAGATCAGAAATATTATTTATATTGCACTTTGCTATGTTTAATTTATCCCACGATTTTTTTCTATACATTTGATATTTATCGTGATGTATTTATGGTGTTCTCTTTTTTAGTAGGGTGCTTAATTGTTAAAAAGTGTTTAAATAGTAACAACTTTATTGTTTTTTCATTTTTTTATATACTAGCAATTTTAATAGGATGGTTTTTGTTGGCTTTGCGCCCTTATTTAGGTTATGCCTTTTTGCTGGCACTACTTTTATGGAAAATTAAGCTTACTAAAAAACGTATTTTTCTCTTTGCTATTTTATATTTTATAGTTCTATTTATCGCAAATTATATTGGCATTTTTGAAAGATTAATAGAATACCGCTCCGGTTTTGACGAGGGTGAAGCTGGTTCTACATTGGGTTTGGACTTTTCTAATCCTGTAATGTTTATCCCTAATTTTATTCTAAGTATATTAGGACAGCTTTTTGGTTTATATATTACAAATCCACTAGCTCTAGCTTTGTTATTTATTGAAACGGTTCCTTTTATCTTTATGTTTTTTTATATTTTGAAAAATATAAAATATGCCGATAGTTTTATACAGTTTCTAATAGTTTTCTTTGTATTATATGCAAGTGTTTGGCTAATCGGTAACGATAATTTAGGTACGGCTATTCGGTTGAGACTATATAATTATCTTGCTATTTATATATGCTTTTTTTACATATTAAAACTTAAGTCAACTTATAAAATTGGAAAGGTAATAAAGGCGTGAAAGTAGTATTCATTGGTACAGTCGCATCTAGCTTCTATGGCTTTCGTGCAGATTTAATTTGTACACTCTTGAAAAAAGGTCATCAAGTCTATGCATTTACGTCTGAATATACGGCAGAAGATCTGATAAAAATAGAAAAGTTGGGCGCTACACCAATTACATATACATTAAACCGTGGTGGACTAAACCCACTCGCAGATATAATTGCAACATATCAACTCTCAAAGAAAATTAAAGCAATTAATCCAGACTTAGTATTCTCTTATTTTTCTAAACCTGTCATTTTTGGTACTTTGGCAGCAAAATTAGCTCAAATACCACGTGTGATAGGTATGCTAGAAGGTTTAGGCTATACATTTACAGAGCAGCCAGAAGGTTTAAGTAAAAAAACTCAGCTCATAAAAAAAATACAGGTTTTTTTATATAAAATAGCATTACCACAACTTGACCAGCTTATTTTTTTAAATCCTGATGACCCTAAAGATTTAATTGAAAGATATGTTATAAATGTCAAAAATATAGAGGTTCTAGGTGGAATTGGTTTAAATTTACATCATTATAAATATTCAGAAAACTTTAATTCAAATATATCGTTTATTTTTATTGCACGATTACTTGCAGAAAAAGGAATTCATGATTATTTAAAAGCAGCTAAAATTGTGAAGGAAAAATATCCTTCAGTTAAATTCACTGTATTAGGTGCGATTGATAAAGAGGCATTGGGTAGTCTTAAAGAAGAGGAGTTAGAAAATCTAGTAAAGACTAATATTATTGAATATCCAGGCCATGTGAGTAATGTTTCAGAATGGATAGAAAATTCTAGCGTTTTTGTTTTACCTTCTTATTACCGAGAGGGTGTACCAAGAAGCACACAAGAAGCTATGGCTATTGGGCGCGCAATTATTACCACAGATGTGCCTGGTTGTAGAGAAACGGTTGTAGATGGTGTAAATGGTTTTTTAGTGCCAAAATGGAATCCTGAAGCTTTGGCAGAAAAAATGATTTATTTCATTGAACACCCTGAACAAATTAGATTAATGGGTGCTGAAAGTTATAAAATTGCCATTAAAAAATTTGATGCAGAAAAAGTAAATCAACGTTTAGTGAATATTTTAGGTCTATAAATGCTAAAACGCCTCCTCGATATTATTATTGCTTCTATTGCCCTGATTTTACTGTCACCGTTGTATTTTTATGTGGCACATAAAGTGAAAAAAAATCTAGGTTCGCCTGTTTTATTTCGTCAGGTTCGCCCTGGTTTACATGGCAAACCTTTTGAAATGATTAAATTTCGCAGCATGAAAGATGCGGTGGATGCTCAAGGCAACCCCTTACCAGACAGTGAGCGATTAACTCCTTTTGGCAAAATGCTGCGCTCTAGCAGTCTGGATGAAATGCCGGAATTATGGAACGTGATTAAAGGTGATATGAGTATTGTCGGCCCACGCCCGCTGTTGATGGAATACCTGCCGCTTTACAGCCCTGAACAGGCCAAACGCCATGATGTAAGACCGGGCATGACCGGTCACGCGCAGGTCAATGGCCGCAATGCCATTGGCTGGGAAGAAAAATTCAAGCTGGATACTTGGTATGTCGAAAATCAGTCGATTTGGCTCGACTTCAAAATCATGTTTAAAACGGTACATAAAGTTTTAGCAAAAGATGATATCAGTGCCGAGGGTGAAGCGACTATGACACGTTTTACTGGCTCACAACACAAGGACGAAACATAATGAAAGCTTTATATATTGGTGTTTACGGTGCAAGTGGTTTTGGTAAAGAAGTTATGCCATTGGTTCGCCAGCAATTTTCAACCCTCGCCAAAGATGACTTTGTTTTTATCGATGATGGCCAAGCTGGCAATAGTTTAAATGGCTATGCTGTTCTAAGATATCAGGATTTTCTCGCTACACCAAATACTCATAAGGCTGTAACCATTGCTATCGCGAATAGTCAAGTTCGTGAAAAACTGGTTCAGCGTTTAAATGAGGACCAGATACAGCATCTAGATGTTCATGCAGGCAATACAGTTATTCTAGATGAGGTGCATATTGGTGAAGGAAGTTTACTTTGTCCTTTCACTTGTCTGACATCTAATATCAAAATTGGAAAATTCTTTCATGCCAATATTTATAGCTATATCGCTCATGACTGCATCATTGGTGATTATGTCACCTTTGCTCCTGGGGTGAAATGCAATGGTAATATCCATATCGAAGACCATGCCTATATTGGTACAGGTGCCGTGATCAAACAGGGTACACCTGACAAACCTTTGGTGATTGGCAAGGGTGCCGTAGTCGGTATGGGCGCTGTCGTCACCAAAAGCGTGCCACCGGGGGTAACGGTTATTGGCAATCCAGCAAGAATTCTAGAGAAAAAATAAGTTTTTAAATTTTAAAAATTCAGGACACATCATGTTAAACACTGCATTTGAACCATGGCCAAGTTTTACTCAGGAAGAAGCGGATGCGGTTTCCCAGGTTTTGTTGTCGAATAAAGTCAACTACTGGACCGGACAGGAATGCCGAGAGTTCGAAAAAGAATTTGCCCGGTTTGCAGAAACTCGGTATGCAGTGGCATTGGCTAACGGTACAGTCGCGCTAGATGTGGCTTTAAAGGCACTAGGTATTGGTGCAGGGGATGATGTGATTGTCACTTCCCGTACTTTTCTAGCTTCTGCCAGCTCCATTGTCACGGCAGGAGCAAATCCGGTCTTTGCCGATGTTGAACTGGACTCCCAAAATATCTCCCGTCAGACCATTGACGCGGTCATCACACCCAATACCAAAGCCATCATTTGTGTGCATCTGGCAGGTTGGATGTGTGATATGGACCCGATCATGCAGTTGGCTTCCGATAAAGGCTTATATGTAATCGAAGACTGTGCACAGGCGCATGGGGCAAGATACAAAGGTAAATCTGCCGGTTCAATTGGTCATATTGGTGCCTGGTCCTTCTGCCAGGACAAGATTATGACTACGGGCGGTGAAGGTGGCATGGTCACCACCAATGATGAAAATTTATGGAAAAAAATGTGGTCTTATAAAGACCATGGCAAGAACTTTGATAGTATATATAATAAACAGCATCCGCCGGGTTTCCGTTGGTTGCATGATTCATTTGGTACCAACTGGCGCATGATGGAAATGCAGGCGGTAATTGGGCGTATCCAGCTGAAAAAAATGCCGGAATGGACTGCAAAACGCCTTGCCAATATGGAAAAAATTTATGCGGCATTTGCAGACAGTCCATATTTTACTGTGCATCGTCCATTAGGTGATTATGTGCATGCTGCCTATAAATGTTATGTGCAGGTCAATATCGATGCTTTGCCTGAAGGCTGGTCACGTGACCGGATCATGCAGGAAATCAGTGCGCTGAATGTGCCTTGTTTCAGTGGCTCCTGTTCAGAAGTTTATCTCGAGCATGCTTTTGATAATACGCCATGGCGACCAGCGCAGCGTTTGAAAAATGCGCAGCAATTGGGTGAAACCAGTCTGATGTTTTTGGTACATCCGACTTTAAGTAATGAAAGTATTCACAAAACAGTCACCGCAATTCAACAAGTGATTCATAGAATAGTTACTTAAACTTTTAGAATATAAGTGCACCGTATTCGGTGCATTTAACTTATATAGAATATGTTTTTAAGTTACTCATCGCATTGTGACTTATTAAAAATTTATTAGAATTGAGACAACGCATCCAGTGAAATCGATCATTACGCCTTTCGTAGAATCACCACGAGCCGCCAAACTTGCATTTTTGATTATTCTGGATTTCTGTGCTTTTCCAGTCTTGATCTGGCTTTGTTACGCCATTCGCCAATTTGATCTCGGGGCAGATGTGGTACCGAATCTGGCTCTTGGTACGCTCTGGGTCAGCGTAATTGCAGTGGCATCGCTGTTTATCTGTGGGGTCTATCGCTTTATTGTCCGTACGTATAATGAAGTGTTTATGATCAAGATGGGGCTGGCGACTGCATTGACGGTTGCTGGTCTTTATGCGCTGGCTTATTTCACGCCGGCCTTTATTCCGACTTCTATTCCTCTGATGTTCGGCTTTATGATGTTTGCCTGGATCTGGTTTAGCCGGGGCATCATCCGTTTTATTATCCGTTCCTACTTGCAGGCTGACGTACAGAAAAAACGTATTGCGATTTATGGTGCGGGTCATGCCGGTCAACAGGTTGCTGCTGCACTGTATCGTTCCAATGAACATTTGCCGATCATGTTTATTGACGACAAACGCTCGCTGGCGGGACAGCAGCTGGGTCGACTTAAAGTCTATGATGCACAGACTGCCTTAAAACTCATGCGCAAGCAAAAAATTGATGAAATCCTGATTGCCTTGCCTTCGGTAGGGCGGGTCCGTAAAAGTGAAATCATCAAGTTTTTAGAACCGGCGCATTTAAAAATTACCGAGATTCCGGGGCTGACCAAACTGGTGGATGGTGAAATCCGAATTTCTGATATTCAGGAAGTGGATATTATCGACTTGCTGGGGCGTGATCCGGTGCCGCCAGTGCCGGAGCTGCTGGCCAGAAACATTAAAGATAAAGTGGTGATGGTCACAGGCGCTGGCGGGTCGATTGGTTCAGAACTCTGCCGCCAGATCATTAAAAACCAACCGGCCAAACTGGTTATTTATGAACTGACTGAATTTGCGCTGTATAGTATTGAAAAAGAGTTACGCCTCACTGCCAGCTGTGAAATTATTCCGATTCTGGGCTCTGTGCTGGATGAATCCAAGCTGGAACGGGTGATTGAACAATATGGTGTACAGACTGTTTATCATGCTGCCGCCTATAAACATGTCCCGCTGGTCGAGTGTAATCCTCTGGCAGGGTTGAAAAACAATGCCGTCGGAACCGCCTTTAGTGTGAATGCTGCGGTAAAAAAAGGCGTCGAAACCTTTGTGTTAATTTCAACTGATAAAGCGGTACGTCCCACCAATGTGATGGGAGCGACCAAGCGTATGGCAGAGCTGTACTGTCAGGCTATGGCAGAGGCTCAGGATCAGACTCAGATCAGTATTGTGCGCTTTGGCAATGTACTTGGTTCTTCGGGCTCGGTGGTGCCGCTGTTTAAACAGCAAATTGCCAAAGGTGGTCCGATTACCGTGACTGATCCAGAAGTGACTCGGTTCTTTATGACTATTCCGGAAGCCTCACAACTGGTAATTCAGGCGGGTGCTTTGGGTACAGGAGGCGACGTGTTCCTGCTGGATATGGGCGAGCCGGTACGGATTCAGGATCTGGCACGACAAATGATTTCTCTCAGCGGACTCAAAGTCAGAGATGATAAAAACCCGAATGGCGATATTGAAATTCAATATACTGGGCTACGTCCAGGCGAAAAACTCTATGAAGAATTGCTGATTGACGAAGAAAATACAGAAATTACTTCACACACGCGTATTCTACGATCTGTCGAAAAACATTATCCATTGGCAGAAATTCTGGCAGTATTTAACCGCATACATGAACTTACCGCGACTCAAACCGACATTGAATGGGCGCTGGCACAATTAGAACATTATGTGGATGGTTATGTACGCGGTAACGAAATTAAAGTGAACTAGGTTTTTATAGATATGATTAAGAAAGCAATTCTCCCTGTGGCTGGTTTAGGTACGCGTTTCTTACCTGCCAGTAAATCCATTCCTAAAGAAATGGTGACAGTCGTGGATCGCCCTGCGATTGAATATGTGGTGCGTGAAGCGGTTGCTGCCGGAATTGAGCAGATTATTCTGGTGACCCATTCTTCTAAAGCATCGATTGAAAATTATTTTGATCGTAACTTTGAACTTGAAACCACGCTTGAGCAAAAAAACAAAACCGACCTGCTGAAAGAAATTACTGAAATTTTGCCTGCGGGCGTGAGTGTGATTAGTGTACGCCAACCACAGCCTCTGGGTCTGGGCCACGCAGTACTGTGTGCCAAAGCCGTGATTGGCGATGATGACTTTGCGGTGTTATTACCGGATGTACTGGTGAAAGATCAGGACCCGGAAAATGACCTGGCACGTATGATTCAGCGTTATGAAGAATCTAAAGCGTCACAAATCATGGTGGAAGCGGTGCCTGAACATCTGGTCGACCAGTATGGCATCGTGGATGTTGCAGCATTGCCTGCCGAAGGGGAAAGCATTGTCATGCAAGGGATCGTTGAGAAACCGGCGGTCGGAACGGCACCTTCGAATTTGTCTGTGGTTGGGCGTTATATTCTGCCGGCCAAAATCATGCAACTTTTAGAACAGACCCCATGCGGGGCAGGTAATGAAATCCAGCTGACCGATGCAATTGCAATGCTGCAACAAACAGAAGCTGTAGAAGCCTACCGCATGAAAGGCCAGACCTTTGACTGTGGCAGTAAGTTGGGATATCTAAAAGCTGTTTTACATTATGGCGTCGATCATCCTAAACTCGGTAGCGAGTTTAAAGCATTGATTCAGGAACTGGCTTTGTAAGAAAAAATAATAAAAAGGAATATTATGAAAGTCGCAGTATTGGGAAAAACCTTATTTTCCGGAGTCATTTCAGCTCTTTTATCTGAATGTGGTCATCAGGTGGTCTGGTGTAATAGCTTCAATGTAGATGAGTCAGCTCGGCCGTATTTCCAGGATGAATCTCTTCAGCTATTACTGCAAAAACAGGAAAAATCTGGCTTTTTAAACTGTTGCGATTTTCAGCATCTGGATTTTAATCAGGATGTTTTTTTCTTTAGTTTTAATGCGACTGAAGAGCAACAAGCGTTTCAGATGGTGGATACCATCCGGCATGCCTGTTTTGCCCATCCCAAACTGATGATTAATGCCTCGACCTTTGGCTTGCATGGTACGCAACGCTTTCAGCAGTTGCTGCCGAATGATGACTGGATCTATCTGCCAGATATTATTCAGGAAGGGAATGCACTGCGTAGCTTTACTCAGGCCACCCAGCTGATTGTGGGTTGTGATCATGTAGATATACAGCCTAAAATCAAAGAACTCTTACGTCCCCTTTTTCCACGCGCGCAACAGTATCTATTTATGCCGGTTCTGGATGCCGAATTTACCAAGCTGAGTATTTCCGGCATGCTGGCCACCCGGATCAGTTATATGAATGATCTGGCCAGTGTGGCAGAAAAGCTTGGTATTGATATTGAACAGGTGCGGCAAGGCATGGCTGCGGATAACCGGATTGGTTCTGCCTATCTGTTCCCCGGCGTTGGTTTTGGTGGAGAGAATTTCTCCCATGATATCCGGACGCTTACTCATGCCGTGGCAGATTCAGGAGTGAAAAACCAGCTGCTGGAACAGGTCTGGGACATTAACGAACAGCAAAAAGAATTATTGTTCCGTAAACTCTGGAACTATTTCCGTGGAGACTTAAGGGGTAAAGTCATTGCGATCTGGGGTGCAGCCTTTAAGGAAAATACCCCGAGTATCCAGCAGTCTCCGGTACATGCCATGCTGACCGCTTTGTGGGCGCAAGGCGTGACGGTCAAGCTGCATGATCCTCAGGCAATCGCAAATATTGAAAAGGTCTATGGGTCACGGGAAGACCTGATCCTGTGTAAAGACCAGT
Source organism: Acinetobacter sp. AR2-3 (assembly GCF_001878775.1). Taxonomy (NCBI): domain Bacteria; kingdom Pseudomonadati; phylum Pseudomonadota; class Gammaproteobacteria; order Moraxellales; family Moraxellaceae; genus Acinetobacter; species Acinetobacter sp. AR2-3. The sequence continues at coordinate 77,193 of NZ_MJIQ01000029.1, read as the reverse complement.
ATCAGGCTGTGGAAGGGGCGCATGCCTTGTGTCTGATTACGGCATGGAAACAGTACGGCAGTCCGGATTATCCGTATTTAATCAAGCTAATGCAGCATCCCCTGATTCTGGATGGGCGTAATCTGTATGATCCGACGTATGTCAAGACACGTGGTTTTAATTATATTGGGGTGGGACGTTAATGTTGAGCCATTTTAATCCAAATCTCGACACTGAAACTGTGTGTCAGAAATTAGCCTCAAACAAAGAACAACTTCAATCTGAGCATCTGCGGGAACTGTTTGCTGCTGACCCGGAGCGCTTTAATCGATATTCCATTCAGTTTGAACAACTGCTATTTGACTATAGCAAACACAGAATCAATCAAAATGTGCTACAAGGCCTGATCGAATGGGCCGATGCACAAAACCTCAGATCCTGGATTGGCTCCCTATTTTCCAATCAGGAAATCAACTATACCGAGCAGCGTGCTGCCATGCACTGGGCACTGCGCCTGCCCAAACAGGATCAACAGCATGCTGATCTGGCAGCTGATGTATATGCCCAGCTGGAACGAATGTATGCGCTGGTGGAACAGATTCATGCCGGACAGCGTCGCGGTGCCACCGGGGAAGTCATTCAGGATGTGGTCAATATCGGGGTAGGGGGATCAGATCTGGGTCCCTTGATGGTCACGCATGCTTTATCTGATTTTAAATACCAGTCTGCTCAGCCACTGAACGTACATTTTGTTTCAACCATGGATGGCAGTCAGCTGTCCGAGCTGTTGCATCAGTTGCGTCCGGAAACGACACTGTTTATTATTTCCTCCAAATCCTTCGGCACCATTGATACCCTGACCAATGCCCAGACGGTACGCCTGTGGCTGGAAAAGGCATTAGGTCAGCATCCTTATATCCTCAAGCATCATTTTATTGGGGTATCGACCAAGCCGGAAAAAATGACCGCATGGGGCATTGCGCCGGAAAACCAGTTGCTGCTCTGGGACTGGGTCGGCGGGCGTTATTCACTCTGGTCCTGTATCGGACTGCCAATTGCCTTGAGTATCGGAATTGAAGGCTTTAAGCAGCTGCTGGCTGGCGCCTATGCCGTGGACCAGCATTTTCAGTACCAGCCTTTTGAACGCAATATTCCCGTATTGATGGGATTGTTGGGAGCCTGGAATACCAATTTTCTGGATATTCAGACCCATGCAATTCTGCCTTATGATGGTCGGTTGAAATACTTTGCATCTTACTTGCAACAGCTGGAAATGGAATCCAACGGTAAGTCAATCCAGCGCAATGGCGAAAAAGTCCAGCTAGATACCTGCCCGATCATCTGGGGGGAAGTAGGTCCGAATGCCCAGCATGCCTTCTATCAGTTATTGCATCAGGGCACTCAGTCAGTCAGCTGTGATTTTATTGCGCCGGTAGAGCGTTATAACAGCCAGCAATATACTTATGCAGACAGTGCCGAAGCATTGGTCGAACAACATCATTTGGCCTTATCTAACTGTCTGGCGCAATCGCGTTTACTGGCTTTTGGCAATGAAGCGCTGGATCAAACCGAATTGGCGAGCTTGCCACCCTATAAGCAATATGAGGGTAATCAGCCGAGCAGTACCCTGTTATTACAGGAGCTCAATCCATACAGCTTGGGCATGCTAATTGCTTTATATGAACATAAGGTATTTGTCCAGTCTGTGCTGTGGAATATCAACCCGTTCGACCAGTGGGGCGTGGAAAAAGGCAAGGAAATTGCCAACCAGTTACTACCCATACTGAATGGTGAACAGACTGATCTGAATGGTCTGGATGGTTCAACCCAAGGTTTAATTAAAGTTCTGTTAGGAAAGCAAAATGGCTAAAATTTTGGTCACAGGCGGGGCAGGCTATATTGGTTCACATACCTGTGTAGAATTGCTGAATGCCGGACATGAGGTTGTTGTACTGGATAATCTGTGTAATAGCTCCTCCGAGTCCTTAAGCCGGGTAGAAAAATTGACCCAAAAAAGCCTGACCTTTATCGAAGGAGATATCCGGGATAGCCAGTTACTCGATCAGATCTTTCAGCAAAATTCGATTGATGCGGTGATTCATTTTGCCGGACTAAAAGCTGTTGGTGAAAGTCAGCAAATTCCTTTGGCCTATTTTGACAACAATATTGCCGGTTCAATCAGTCTGGTTCAGGCGATGCAGCGCGCACAAGTATTTAAACTGGTTTTCAGCTCTTCAGCTACTGTCTATGGTGAAGATAATCCTTCACCTTTAAATGAAGAGATGCCTACCGGAATGCCAACCAACAACTATGGTTATACTAAACTAATAGTTGAGCAACTGCTCGAAAAGTTATCTATAGCTGATGAACGCTGGTCGATTGCATTATTGCGTTATTTTAATCCGGTTGGTGCGCATAAAAGTGGTCAGATTGGAGAAGATCCACAAGGTATCCCAAATAATTTAATGCCTTATGTAACGCAGGTGGCTGTAGGTCGTCGTGAAAAACTGTCTATTTTTGGTCATGATTACGATACGGTCGATGGTACTGGAGTGCGGGACTATATTCATGTGGTGGATCTGGCCAGTGCACATCTGTGTGCTTTGAATAATCGTCTGGTTTCTCAAGGTTGTCGTGCCTGGAATATTGGTACCGGTAATGGGATTTCAGTGCTACAAGTCAAAAATACCTTCGAGCAGGTGAATGGTATTGCTGTTCCATTTGAGTTGATACCACGGCGTGAAGGCGATGTGGCGACCTGTTTTGCAGACAATGCGCGTGCAGTAAAAGAGTTGGGCTGGACACCCGAATATGGCTTGGAGGATATGCTCGCCGATAGCTGGAAATGGCAGAAGCAGAATCCTAAAGGATATGGATCATAAAGATGAATTTTATTTATGGGGTCATTTGTCATCAACTTACCCATTCACTGGTTTTTCTGGTGAATGAGCTGCTGAAAAGTCCCCATAGTATTATTCTCATTCATGTCGACCAGAAAGCTGATCTTGCCCCGTTTAGTGCTCAATTTGGGCAGCATGAACAGGTATATTTTTTAGCAGACCGGACAGATGTACGATGGGGCAGCTATAGCCAAATTGAAGTCATGTTAAAACTCCTGCAGGAAGCGCAAAAATATGATTACGGCTATTTTTTCTTCCTGTCTGGAGATGACATTCCTTTATGTTCCAATACAGCAAGAGAATTATTTCTAGAAAAAGAATGTCAAAAACAGACCGAGTTTGTGGGTCATGATGATTTAGCAGATGATGTGGAACAACGGGTGAATGTCCTGTATTTACCGATTATGTATCAAAAAGCTAAATCACCATTATTTCAGTTCCTGAACAGATGGGCATTATGGTATTGCCGGCACTTCCGTAAACAGGATATTTCTCATTTACCTAAACTATATAAAGGTTCAAACTGGATTACCCTTACCGATCAGGCGGTGACATTTATTCTGGATTATCTGGAAGCAAATCCGGATTATGCAAAAACCTTTAAATCTTCACTCTGTGCAGATGAAATCTTTTTCCATACCATTATTTATAATTCCCATTTTCAGCAACGCATCTATCATGCCCAGCATAGGATAGAGGATTGTGAAACAGGGCTAAGATATATTGACTGGGATTCCGGGCCGGATTATCCCAGAACTTTAGATGAATCTGATTTTGATAAAATGAAGCAATCAGGCATGCTGTTTGCGCGGAAAATGAATGCAAATATTGCAGTCGAGATACTCGAAAAACATTTTCCATAAGAATTTCAGGCCGGAACAGTACCCTAAAAACTGGAGTCTTTTCTCTGGTTTAAAGGGCACTGGTTTCAGGTTTTTTTGAGTATTTAAGCTTCGCCCTGGATCAGTTTTGTCAGCTCATCGACATAGTCCTGCATTGGTCGTGGATTCTGGTCACGACGGCTTTCAATATTCAAACGCAGTAAAGGTTCAGTATTGGAGGCACGGACATTAAAACGCCATGCACCAAAATCCAAACTGACTCCATCCGTCTGGTCGATAGCAGGGTTTTGATCGGTATAATGATCAAAGAGCTTTTGAATCGTAATTTGAGTATCTGAAACTTTAAAGTTGATTTCACCTGAGCATGGAAATTTGGCAATCATTTCTTCGACTAGAGAGGATAATGATTTTCCTGTTTCAGAAAGTACTGCTATTGCCAGTAACCACGGAATCATCCCGCTATCACAATAGGCAAAGTCACGGAAATAGTGATGGGCACTCATTTCCCCGCCATAAGCTGCATTATGTTCACGCATCACATCTTTGATAAAGGCATGGCCTGATTTTGATTGGACGGTAATTCCCTGATACTGCTCCACCACATCCAGCGTATTCCAGACCAGACGCGGGTCATGGACAATTTTTTCACCAGACTGCTTCAGCAGGAATGCCTGCGCCAGAAGGCCAACAATATAATAACCTTCAATGAACTGACCTTTTTCATCGAACAGGAAGCAGCGGTCAAAGTCGCCATCCCAGGCAATCCCCATATCGGCACCATGCTGAATGACCGCATCACGGGTGCTATCCCGGTTTTCAACCAGAATTGGATTCGGAATGCCATTCGGGAAGTTACCATCGGCTTCATTGTGAATTTTGACAAATTCAACTGGAATCTGTAGCTGTTGAAACTTCTGTTCAATCGCATCCACTACATGACCTGCGGCACCATTGCCAGCATTCATCACCAGTTTCATCGGGCGGATTTTTGCCGGATCGATATAGGTCATCAGGTGATCGATAAATTCTGGCAGGATATTATATTGTTCAGTATGACCTTTTTGGACAACCTCAACGAATTCCCCTGATTCTGCCAAGGTCTGAATCTCTTTAAGACCGGTATCGGCACTGATCGGGCGGGCATTTTCACGTACCAGTTTCATGCCATTATAATCCATCGGATTATGACTGGCCGTCACTTCAATTCCACCTTGGACATCTAGGTGGAAAGCCGCGAAATAAACTTCTTCAGTCCCGGTCATGCCAAGGTCCAGTACGTTGACCCCAGCATCATTTAAACCGCGAATGGTCGCTTGTTTTAGGTCTTCACTGCTAAGGCGGATGTCGCAGCCAATCACCACGGTTTTCGGTTGGTAGATCTGTCCGTAAGCACGACCAATTTTATAGGCAATCTCTTCATTCAGCTCGGTGCCGAGTTTGCCGCGAATATCATAGGCTTTGAAACAGGTCAGTTGTGTCATGTGATTTCTCAAAATTCGCAAAAAAGAGTTGAAGTTATAAGGGATTGAAACAGTATAGAGATAAATGGGTAAAATGAAAAAAAACCTCTATAAAAAATTACAGAGGTTATATCATTGATTATACAGTTGAATAGAAGTGTGATTCAGAGTGTCATTTAAAAATTGTGCAATGTAATTCCCACTGAGGCTAAACCATAACGTTTGTCTAAACGTGAAGCGGTAACACCATTATAGAGGAAGGGAATATCACCAACAAAATTGCGCTGGAACACCTGACCTTCGACAAACCCGGTACGGTTCTGTAATCCTTACACTTTCTCATTCTTTTCTAATTTCTGAAGTAATCCCTTTATTATTTTATCGAATCGTTCAACCCATAGTTCGAACTCATGACTTGATTCATTAAGTTCATTTAGATTTTTAGGATGATGTAAGGTTTTTGCCAAACCATAGTCTGCAAAATATTTTAAGGTCGGCCATCTGAGTGAACGCTGCATAATTTTTTTCATCATTGTTTCAATTGATGTCTCATCAAATTCTTTCATATCCTTTAAGCAGAGAACTAGGGTTGAAAGTTTTTTCACATTATCTGTGACATCAATTTCAAAGATTATGAAATTGTGATCGAATAGCTTATCCAACCTATAAATCATTAGAGAGCGCTTATTTCCATCCAAAGTCATGTGGAGTTTAGATCGCTGCAATCTAGGAAGTTTATAGATTTTTGAGGTTGTCGCCTTAATATTATTTTGCTCAATAAACCTTTCTATCATGAATCTGAAGGCTTCAAAACGATCCATAAGCAAATCTAAATTATTACTCTCATCTTCTAAACCCTCAAATTCACCACGACCAATTGTTCCAACCCTAGTCGCTTCATCGGTCCCTACAGCATCATAGTCTTGAATTTCCTCTTCCTGCGAAGGCAAGGATGTGTTCTTGGCTCTTTTTTTATTATAAATTTTACGGGTGAGAACTGGATCGGAAAAGCTGAGCAATACAGGAGAGCTAGGCAAAGTAAGGATTTTGCGATCACTATTAGCTTCTTGACTATCATCAATTTCTGGAGATTCGGGCTCTTGTAGGTTTGAGTAAGTGCCAGATTTTCCTGTAGACGACGTGCTTTTATTTTGAGTAAATCGCGGACTAGAAAAATCAATCTTCTTTGGTAAGTTCGATTCTAACCCTTTAATCTCTACAATTTCATTGATATAAATTTGATCCAATTTTTTAGAATAATAGGCTTTAACGGTTATTTCTACATTTGCTAAAGACGGGGGATCAAAATTGAAATACCACCATTCTTTATTTTTGCCTTGTATTTTTTCATTAAAACAATAAGCAGCAATACTTTCATAGCTTCTTCTGATTTCAGGATTGGTTAAAATCCAAGCGAGTAAATTTCGCATGCCAGGATGATTATATTGAGATAAGGGGAAACTACTCGGGGATAGTTCTGTAATCAGCACATGGTTTTCTGAAACTCTTTGAACATCAAATTCCAGACTTAAAAAATTTTGTGAAAGTGCATTTCTCGCAAAATAAGCATTATGAAAAAATAACGCTCTAGCAAGTTCCAATTGTGGCAAATGTACAATTGTATTTTTAAATTTTTGATCCAGGTCAGTTAATTTCTGTGTGAGTTGAAATTGTTTTGTCGCAATATTATTGCTGACCTGCCATTCAGTGAGATCGCTAATTTTAAATTTTAGTGTTAAATAATTTTCATCTTTCAATTGAACTGAGGAGTTTAAGCATCTCCGTTGTGCCACCAAGTGCATGCTTGAGAATCGAGTATGTTTAAAAATTCTTTGTTTTTCATGCTCTAATCCGAGATTAATATTCCAATCTCTCTCTTGTTTATTCTTAAAAATTGCCCCAATATATGAAATTCTAGCGTTTAACGGAAAACCCCTAATAACCAAAATTAATTCTCCCAATGAATAAGTTTAATAACGTTCGTTAAAAAATTATTTGCTTCAGTTGTTATTCTTTCTTCACTTAAACCCGATTTTCGTAAAATGATCCAGCGTTGAAGTTGTTCATTTGCTGAATATGATTGCAGTAATACTCGGGTTAGTCGCCTAATCTGAAAGCAGCTAATGTCCTCATTATATTGATCTAAAAACTGTTTAGTTAATGGCAAATTATCTAAATTTTTTTCAATAGTAGCTGGATTCCTAAGTTGCTTGATCCACCAGTTTCTCGATTTTCTAGGTAAATCCAAGTTTTCTATAAATTGTTGTTTAATCTTGATTAATAGTTTAACGGTTTCAAGATCACGTGTACCCCAATCAATTTTATTTCCTGTAGGTATGTGAGGTTGCTGATAATGACTGTTTGTTTCAAGTAGCCATTCTTGATCATTGCGATAGAGCCATGCATATAGAGCACTATTTTGTTTTCTTGATGCATTGATGCTGTCTTGATTGATTGCCTCAAGCCATTTTTTTCGTTTTTCTAATATAATTGTATTTTGAGATTCTGTTATATCCGAGGATTGTAATTTTATAGATTGTGGTTTAATGACTGGTTGTAAAGAATTAACAGTTACTAAGATCTCATTAAATGACCACTCTCTACCGGCATTCATAGCTTCAATTACAATTAAATGTTGAAGATAGCTAAAACATTTACGATGTTTTCGGAAAATACTACGTAGCCAACTATTTTCAGAACTGAAATTGTCCAAATGATATTGTTTTAAAAACTGTTTAGACCAGCGGGTCGAAATTTTTTCATAAATGGATTCATATAAAATATGAGAGTTTCCTCGGACACAATTATTTTGATGGGCAAGTTTCTTATAAAAAAGACTCCATTGCTCAAAACTTGCAGACTGTTTTGGACAAAGCTGTAAAAGCTCATCTACTTTTTTACAGATGAACAGATCATCTAATTTGGCTGCTGACTGAGTGACAATCGGGCAGTTTTTAACATCAGCTGCAATAAATTCATGTTTGTGTGGTGACCTAAACTCTATATTCGTTTGTATAAGTTCACCATGTTTTTGACAGCAGGTAACACCTTGGACTTGCCAAAGTCTGGACCAATAGTATTCTTTATATTGTTTAAGCTGTTCATTTATACATCCCGGGCAATATTGCAAATATGTGGGAGTTGCTATGTACGATGCATTAATTCCTAGGGCTAAGTGTACTGAACCATTTGATTTATTCAGCATCCATAGCATGCATTCTTGTCTTCGCTCTTCTGGAACAAATGGGGCATAAAGAGGAAAAAGAGTATGCTGATAAATTAGTTTTTCTGCATCAAATTGTGTTTCAGGTAACAGCTTTAAAATTTTTGATAAATTTGCGGGCAAATCTATTGTCGCTACAACTTCACGATCTTGGAAAATCTCATCTAAAAGTTGTTTTGGGCTATTAATTGCTAATCGTATTCCAGCTCTAGCAACTGAACTATAGATTAACTCATTAGCATAAGGAACCGGAAAATTTAGCATATTTATCCTGCCTCTTTTATTAAAGTTTCCATATTGATGACATAATCAGTCTGGTTTTTTAGATGTTCATAAAAGCTTTGTTTATTTTCTTTCTGACTGAACTGAAAACGTAAATCATCATTATCAAGAGAGTGCCATAATTTGGATTGAATTCTCTGTTTTCTTATCTTTTGTGTATCTTGTGGTTTATTTGCACTAGAAGGTGAAGAGAACTCCTCATTTTGCTCATGCAGCCAGCTTAGGATAATCGGCATTACTGATTTCATGTCAAATTTAGGATTCTCTCGGAATACTTTTTTAACTAGAGGTGCTAATAAATTTGATTCGTATCCCAGCTCAATCAGTAGGCGATGTAAATGAATAGATTCTTGATGTCCATCATAGATATCAATATCTTCCATGAACTCTTTTTTTTGCTCTAGTTTTGCTTGTAAGAGGAGTAGCTTTTTATCAACTTCGGGAATAATCAGATCGGAAAATTGTGAAATTTGTTCGGCATCACCTGAGCGTAGCGCTTTAATCATTGGGTGAATTGGGATTAAATCTTGTTCATATGTCTGTTTCAGTAATTTTACCGTGATACGCTCCAGCCCTGATTCAATTGCTCTCATTTGGGCTAATACAAATAATTTAACCACAATATCTGGAATGCCTTGGCTGAGATCATACCAGCAGTTCCTGATTTCTTCACTTATCATAAGATCTGCTTTTTTGAGCCACTGATACTTCCAAAGTGCTTCAGTAAATCCGACCCATTCTGATTTAATTATTTTTTTTGTCTGTGGGTGAATAAAGTTTTCTTCATTTTTAATCTGTTCCCACAGAATTGAGCCTAATCCCACCCCTCGTCTAGCAGATCTCAAATCATCTTCAAAAATAAATCGAGCTTTTGGTGTGCCAACCATCACGACTGGCAAGCCAACCACATTAACCAAAGTGACAAAGAAATTCAGCATTTTATCTGCACCTCCAGACTTGTTCACACTTAGATGCTGAATTTCATCAATAATAAGCAATCCAATTGCATGTAAATTGGCAATCTGGCGCATTAAGTTGAGTAATGTTTCAATACCATGTCTTTTTAATGCATATTTTCTTTCATAATCAGACCCTAGTGCTTGATCGATTGCTCTGAAAAAATGTAGGCACAAACTTTTTAAAGAGCCATCATGTGGGCAATCAATTTTTAAATAAACAATTTGCGTAAAATTATATTTTTCATGAAAAATGACCTGAGGATAAGTAGCGAGAATTCGATTTAATGTAGTAGTTTTGCCACTTCCTGAACAGCCAATAAAACACATACTTCGTGCAGTGGACTTAGCTGCTTCAAAGCGAATGGCATTTACATCACCAGTCATCATTCGCTCATAACCATTCTGTAGATGTGAATTAAGAGAGCCATTTGCAAGATTACGCCCTACGTAACCTTCACGAAGCATAATGGAGAGTTTTTGTTCCAATTGAATATGCCGTGCAATCGGTTGAAAAAAATTATTCATCAATTGAGCAATTAGGTGACCTCTAACTACACCTGATTCATGTTTTTCTGATGGGTTAATGGTAATTGTACTTTTTAGTGCATTTTTCACCTCTGAAAATTCACGTACAGGTGGTAATGCTTCTATAAGAGGATTTCCTTGATACTGCCCAAAACTTGGATGATAAACTGCATTAACTTTCATTTTTATTTACCTCGTTTTAATCATCATCTTCATCAAATAATGATTCGTAATAGGTTGGAAGAAGTAAGGTGGATTCTTCGTCTTCTGCTTTTTTAATTCCTGAGATTGGAATAATATTGTCTCTAACCTTCGCATTTTGTGAGCTTTGGATTTGGGTAGATTTCTTTAAATCCTCTCTTTCTTCAGTTCTTGCCTGATTACGGTTATTCCGTATCGATGAAAGACGTTGAGCATTACTTTTTTGAGTAGAAGATCTTGAAGAAATCGCTTTTTCAATGATATCTTCATTGCGTTGTTCTAAATCAGCACGTGCAAGATTTGCATTTATTTTGTAGCGAGATCGTGTTATTTTTTGCTCAAGTTGAACTTGCCATACCTCCCAAAAACTACAACCTCTAAATTCTCTAGAACGATTTGAAAGTTGTGCTTCCCAATAATCTGAATGATCTTCAGAATGAAATATATAAACTTTTTCAGCGTTAGCTGGATCGTAAGCAACTTTAAATTTAGGCCTTTGTCTTGAAGCACTTTTCCTGTGTAGCAAGCCGCGTTCAATGAGTTCTTTACAATTATAAAAGACTCCGAAAACCTTTAATCCTAGCTCAGAGAGGGTGCCATCTGTGCGGGGAAGTAGTGCAATATAAATCGCTTTTTCTGATGCTGAGCGTAACTTACCTGTTCGATTCTGTATGCCCCAATTCCATAAATGAATAGGAATGCAGGGTAAATCTGTTGGCATATCAATGTCGCGATCATAAGAAGAAAGTTCATGTGTGTTGTTGTAAATGAGAACAGAATTTAAAATGATCTGGGTAAATTCCTTAACAGTGAGTGTTGCATCTAGTCGGTAGTCTTTACCACCACGTTTCTTTTCTTTGATTGCTTGGACTACACCAGGTGCATAAGGTTTAAATTCAGCCTGGATAGTGCGGAAATAGCGCTCTACAATTGACTTTAAATCACCACGATAGGCAGGTGTGTTTTCTATTCGGATGGCAAAGTTTTTTTCGAGATTCTCAATTTGATGTCCAAGTAATTCGGCTCTATCTGCCAAGATTGCCTCAGGTAATCCAATACATGGCCAATCATTAAAAGTAATCTCATGATCAAATTTTTTACAATAATCGACCTTATCAGACATCGCCATACGAAGAACTAGCATACTCGTAACATAAGATGGATTTTCTAATCCCACGTACATGCCAGTAACCATACGGCTAAATTCATCCATCATAAAGTAAATGGTTGGACGTCCAATAATGCAGCCTCTATCTGAGTCAGAAACAAGATAGATGTCAGCTATCGTAGCATCTACTTGGTAACGAGATCCTGGTCCGAGAACATGTGTATTAACTGTTGAATATAAAACTCTTTTGTCTTTTAAATATTCAATTTTACTAGTTCGTGATTTTATTTTTAGAATAGGACTATATTCACGATCATAAAAGTATTTTAATTGCCAGATTGATGGGACTTCAGTTTCAATAATGTCGGGATATAGGCTTTGATATATACTAAGAAACTTACGATATGTGTAGGGTAGAGTATGCTTGTTTTCATTGAGCATGTACTGATTGATGACTCTCCTAAATAGTCTTTCAATATCTTCATCAATAAGAGCACCTGTCCCTTCAGAAATAATACGAGGGCGACCTAATTTTTTATTATTTACAGCCTTTTTAACACCTTTTCCTCCAGAATTGTAATACTGAGGGATTAAGGCATTGGGGGTTATTCCTCTTTGCCAATACTGGCGAAGTAAGCGATATATAGTCTGTTTAGTGGTAATCTTTTGATTTACAATTTCATTAATCAAAGATGCACGTATGTTTGAATCATAAAATTTTTCATGTTCAATTATAGGTTTTATAATAGCTAAATTCTTGTCACGTTTGATTTGATAGACAGAGTTTTCTTCTAATACCATCAAAGACATGTCTTCAAAAGGATCTGTAGTAATTTTTATGTTGCCCGATTCAATTGCCTCGATGAGTGTAGATCTTGTATACAATTCAGGTAAAGCTTTTTGATTTTCAAGTTCTATCCAAATTATATGATCTGTATATACTTTGAGGATGCGATACTTTTTCTCATCAAGCTCATAAACATCATTGATTCGAAGCATTGCAGATGACCTCCCATGAATCTTGTTCACTGAGTTTTATATTGCCACATGTGATTTTTCTATAACTAATGTTGATATCAAATACGAAGTACCTCTGAGCAATGAGCTCGCGGATTTCTAATAGTGATTCTCCTGGTTCTAATGAATATTGAACATCAATATATTTTGATAGTTCAATTAGACTCAGATGAGAATTTCTTATAAATTGCTGATAATAGAAGTTGATTTTATCTGGAGTGTGATTTTTACTTTCTGAGTAATTTGCAGGATATAACCATTTAATATTATCAACGACCGTCAGAGGGATATCTTTTTCTGTAACAAGATACCAAGGGATATTTTCTTTTTGCCAATAGCGTCTTTCTAACTCGAGACTTTCAAGAATATTTAAATTTTCTAATTCAGTATGAGAAATAGCTCTGATGACATAAACAGGGGGAGCATTAGTAGCTTCACTGACAATAAAAAACGTAGAAACTAGTGTTTGTGCAATACCATTTTTCATTGGATGATAAAGGGAAAAAGTACGCGCCAAATCCTCAGTTTCTTTTAAATTCAGTGGCATTTGTTCTCGAATATCTTTGATAAAAATATTTCTATCTAAAATCAAAAAAACAGCGAGTTCTAAATCTGAAAACAAGTGATGAGTTCGACCGGTTTTATAGCCATATACTCGACTTGAGCGGTTGTTTAGGGATTTATTATCCTTAACTGTCAAGAAGGGTTTGTATTTACTTAGAAAGCCTTGACCACGTCCTTCTTTTATCCATTTTAGTTGTTGCTCTTTGGTTAACATATTTTTTTAACCTGCTTTAGTATATTTTTGAGCATATCATTAGGTTGTTTATTATTCAATATGGTATGTATCTTTATTACTTTTTTCCAGAGATTTGTATTTTGTTTTATATTTTTTATTTCAAATTATTGATGTTTATAATTTAATTATATTTATTCTGGTTAATTTTAAAATGTTTCATCTTATTGTGAAAAATTTAAAAAAATAAAGTTTCATTCTTTACTTTTGAAAGTATGATTTTAAATTCCAGTGAAAACTCTAGAATAAAATGAGCTACTATTGAATTGTTTGGTAGCCAAAATATTAATTTTCCTAGGGTTTTTTATCAATCAGCTTGAGAAAAACTGACTTTTCCTCATTAGTCTTCATAAATTGCAAATTGCTGAATAAGTCCGTCACCTATTCTTGTTCGTAATCTACTACTAGTCACTCCTGTTGCTAGTAGGCCATTTAATTAAAATTAGGTATTTCACTCACTGGATATATTAATGTTAATGGATTTGATGTTAATGAAATAAAGCCAAAACGCTGATAAAATTCCATCGCTTTTTGATCCTTGGCATGTATTACAATAAAATTTACACCAATAATTTGAGCAACTTTTGAAACTTGTTTAAGCGCATGTGCTAAAAGCACTTTTCCTATTCCTCGCCCTTGGGCAGTTTGATCAACGGCAAAGCGACCTATAACTACACAAGGGAGTGGATAACGAGGTAATCGTTGAGTGAGAACCGCATCAACCCCATCAAATCCAATAGAGGTACTTGATAGGCAATAAAATCCTCGCACCTGCTGTGTATCATCATCAATAGCAACATAGGTTTTACTTGTTCCTGATTTCTGATGCTGAGATGCGTATTGTTTGATGAACTTGTTTAAATCATCTTGCCCACAATTAAATGATTTTTTCTGATGATGGGCTTGTAAAACCTCAATTTTCATCCAATAAACTCATTAATTTTTTCATCTCATCATTTGCAGGGCGTGGATTTTCAAGCAAATTCATTAACATATCACGATCAGCATTATTTACTTTTAACTCGTGATTAGATTTAAGTAATTCTTTTGCTCGTTCAAATGAGGACTGGATCATAAAGGAACTCACACTAAGACCCAATAAATTCGCAGCTTGCTCAATTACATTCTTTGCATCTACAGTTGAACGAACATTTATTCGTTCTGTTGCTAAGTTAGTCATATTTTTCCACCAATTTGTACATCAGTATGATGTACAAATTATAGCAGATTAAGGTGGTGGTTTAAGATTCAAATTTGCATATTTTGTTTTGAAATATTTGAATAGAAAATCAGTGGTTTAATATGAACCAAAATGAGGGGGGTGAATAAGAATAGGTAGTAGGTTTGCATAAGAATACGCAAGGTATTCACACGCTATGACAAACCGGCTCAAAACTTCGCTGTCATCAATCTACCTTGCCTAAATCATGATCTGGCTTAATTGATGGCATGCCTTTTTGCTTTGGTTGACTGTTCTTTGAGCAAGTAGCGTATGATGTGTTCCCATTTGATACAAACTTAATTATAAAAATACAAACATTAAATTCAAATTTTTTATTATCTTATTTTATTATTATATGAGAGTAATAAATTTTCATCCTTTGTTGTGCATAAGTATTTGTTTTTATTGGTTCCAAAATTATATTGTATTTATTAAAGTATCATACTATAGGCAGGGCTAGTCTAAATTTAATTCTATCAAAATAAAAAAAGTTTCATACCAAAATTACAAAATACTGAAAATAATGAATATATTTTCTTTATTTTGAAAATTCGTATGAAACTTTATTACTAAGTATGATTATTTATTACCTAGTATTTAACTTTATTACTCAAAAACAACACCAGCCTTGATTCAATTTTAATTATTCTACGGTGACCGATTTTGCCAGGTTACGTGGCTGATCTACATCCGTACCACGTAGAACTGCAACATGATAGGACAGCAGCTGTACAGGAATACTGTAGACAATCGGTGCCAGCACTGCATTGACTGCTGGAATATGTACCACATGCTGGCGTTCTTTGGCTTTAATACCGCTGTTTTCATCAGCAAATACAAACAGTTCACCGCCACGAGCCTGAACTTCTTCCATATTGGATTTCAGTTTGTCCAGCATGTCATCCTGTGGCGCCAGAATCACCACTGGCATGTCATTGTCGACCAGTGCCAATGGCCCATGTTTCAGTTCACCTGCAGCATAACCTTCCGCATGAATATATGAAATTTCTTTTAGCTTGAGTGCACCTTCCAGAGCGATCGGGAAGTGGGTGCCGCGGCCCAAGAACAGGCAGTGCTGCTTTTCAACAAACAGTTCAGAAAGGCGTAGAAGCTCATCATCATGACGCAAGGTATCCAGCATGACTTTAGGCATATGCCAAAGTCCTGTGGTAATTTCCGTCATTTTTTCTGTAGAAATAGTATTTTTTACAGAACCGATTTTCAGTACCAACAGCATCAAGGCTGCAAGCTGGGTGGTAAAGGCTTTGGTGGAAGCCACGCCAATTTCAGGACCAGCTAAAGTCAGCAGGCTGTAATCTGTTTCACGTACCATCGAAGAGGTTGCCACGTTACAGATGGTCATCGTGGTGATGTCGAGGCCTTTGGCAGCCGCACGTTTCTGTGTATCACGTAATGCAGCCAAAGTGTCGGCAGTTTCACCGGATTGGGAAATACACACATACAGCGTGTTATTCACAATGACTGGCGTGCGATAACGGAATTCGCTGGCAATCTCGACCTGACAAGGCAGATTAATCAGCTGTTCAAACCAGTATTTGGCGATCATGCCGGCATGATAGCTGGTGCCACAGGCAATAATCTGGATTTGCTGGATTGTGGAGAAGTCTTGTTCTGCACTGGCAAGGAAGTCTTTGCGCAGGTCATTGCCATTTAAGGCTTGGGAAATGGTCTGTTTGATCGCTTCAGGCTGCTCATAAATTTCTTTGAGCATGTAGTGCTTGTATTCACCTTTAGAGGCATTGCTGACCGCAGCATCCAGTTCTTTGACCGGACGATCGACCAGTTGACCATCGACAAAGACTTCAATGGTGGTACGGGTCAAACGGGCAATATCACCTTCTTCCAGGTAGATAAAACGGTTGGTAATCGGTAGCAGAGCCAGCTGATCAGAACTAATAAAGTTCTCGCCAATACCGACACCAATGACGAGCGGAGAACCTTCACGTACGGTAATCAGCTCATCCGGGTGGTCAGTATGTACGATACCCAGTGCATAGGCACCTTTCAGTTGTGGAACCACCTGGCGTACAGCTTCTAACAGGCTCGGGGTAGATTTCAGCGCATCATTGATCAGATGGGCAACCACTTCAGTATCAGTCTGTGAGGTAAACACATAGCCTAAAGCTTCAAGATCATCTTTCAGTTCCTGATAGTTTTCGATAATCCCGTTATGGACCACTGCTACATTTTCAGAAATATGCGGATGGGCATTTTCTTCAGTCGGTTTGCCATGGGTGGCCCAGCGTGTATGCGCAATGCCGAGTGAACCGCTAATCTGGGATTCATTCACAGCCTGTTCAAGGTTTGCAACCTTACCGACACGGCGTTCACGTAGGACTTGGCTGTTGTTAATGAGTGCCAAACCTGCTGAATCATAACCACGGTATTCCAGGCGTTTTAAGCCTTCAATCAAAATATTGGTAATGCTACGTTCTGCAATGCCACCAACGATACCACACATATTTGTTCCCCTTATTTCTTGATTTTTTGCGGACGTGGATAGTTTTCTTTGGCAAATTGCTTAGAGCGCTCTACTGCCAAACTGTTGTCTTCCACATCACGGGTAATCGTTGAGCCTGCACCCACTGTGGCACCGTTGCCAATTCTAACAGGTGCAACCAATGAA
Organism: Acinetobacter sp. AR2-3; assembly: GCF_001878775.1. NCBI lineage: Bacteria > Pseudomonadati > Pseudomonadota > Gammaproteobacteria > Moraxellales > Moraxellaceae > Acinetobacter > Acinetobacter sp. AR2-3. The sequence goes on along the minus strand of NZ_MJIQ01000029.1, from coordinate 60,032 downwards.
CTGTTCGAGCCAATGAAGGCCTGATCACCAATAATCGTTTTAAATTTGTTCGCACCATCATAGTTACAGGTAATGGTTCCTGCACCGATATTAGAACCGGCACCGATTTCAGCATCACCCAGATAGGTAAAATGGTTGGCTTTAGAGCCTAGACCAATCGTGGTATTTTTGACTTCAACAAAGTTGCCGATATGTACTTCATTGGCCAGTTGTGCACCTGGACGCAGTCGTGCAAAAGGTCCAATTTGGGTATCTTCCCCAACGACGGCGCTATCAAAAATGCTATATGGCTGAACCTTGGTGCCAGCTGCAATCTTGGTATTCTTGATAATACAGCCGGCGCCAATTTCAACGTTGTCGCCCAGCTCGCAATCACCTTCCATAATCACATTGATATCAATACGGACATCCTGACCGACAGTTAAATTGCCACGCAGGTCAAAGCGGCTTGGATCAATCAGATGTACGCCTTGCTGCATCAGCTGTTTTGCTTGATAAGCCTGGAACTGACGCTCTAAAGCAGCCAACTGCACACGGTCATTTACCCCTTCAACTTCAAAAGCCTGCTCAGGTTCTACCGATGCAACTTGCATACCATCTGCCAAAGCCATCGCGACAATATCAGTCAGGTAATATTCACCCTGCGCATTGTCATTGCTTAAATTTGGCAGCCATTCATGTAATTTAGCATTGCTGACGGCATAAATACCGGTATTGATTTCCTTGATCTGACGCTGCTCTTCAGAGGCATCTTTATGTTCAACAATCGCTTGAATCTGATCATTTTCACGCACGATACGTCCATAGCCATTGGCATCAGGCAGAGTTAATGTCACTAGGCCGATACTAGTTGTTGCTGTCGCATCGAGTAATTTTTGCAAGGTCACAGGATTAATGCAGGGTACATCGCCGGAAAGAATCAGCGATACGCCGTCGTGAGGCAGGACAGGCAAGGTCATCTGCACCGCATGGCCGGTACCCAGCTGTTCAGCCTGTTCGACCCATTTAATATCCTGTTGTGCAAATGCTGTTTGAACCCGGTCACCACCATGACCATAAATGGTAATAATATTATCTGCGTTTAATTTTTTTGCCGTTTCAATGACATGACCCAGTAAAGGACGTCCTGCAAGGGGTTGTAATACTTTCGGTAAGCTTGAACGCATACGCGTGCCTTTACCTGCAGCAAGAATAATAACAGTCGTTGACATGTTCTAATCCTAAATATGGCTTATGCCACGATGAAGTAAAAATAAAGCAAAATACAAAGAGCCGCCCAAAGGCCGGCAATAATGTCATCCAGCATGATGCCGAAGCCACCAGCCACTTGACGATCAATCACCCTGATCGGCCAAGGTTTCCAGATATCAAATAACCTGAACAGGGCAAAACCGACGAGCAACCATAACCAGTTCATCTGGCCTAAGTAGATCAGGGGCAAAAATGTGATGGATTGTCCGGCAAATTCATCCCAGACAATGCGTCCATCATCATGAACCCCCATGACTCTAGCAGTATGCCCGCAGATATATATGCCAACCAGGGACATGATGGCAATGGCAAAAACACTGTTTAGAAAACCAAGATGCAGCCAAATGGGAATAAATAAAAGTGCAAAGGCCGACCCAAAGGTACCGGGTGCTTTAGGTGCCAGACCGGAACCAAAACCAACCCCACTAAAGACAATCAGTCGGTCGATCCATGACATGGCTTTAAAATTAATCGCAGGTTTATGCAAAATGTTGATACCCATTAAATTGAAGTGAATGATCTACGCCATCTTTTTCAAAAGTTAAGCCGTGTTGCTGCTGAATTGTGCCGATTATACTAATCGAAACATCAAGTTGTTTTTGCAATAATTTTTCGTAATTTTGCGGGCTTATTGTAAAGCATAATTCGTAATCATCGCCACCAGCGAGGGCATATTGCCATTTTTGTTCATCACTTAAGGCATGCAGGGCAGGACTGATCGGCAGGTTTTCGAGTTGCAGCTTTGCACCGACTTGAGAGGCTTTGAGAATATGTCCAAGATCTTGGGCCAAACCATCCGAGACGTCAATCATGCTATTGGTCAGTCTTTTTAGGGCAGCACCGAGCTGACAACGTGGCGTTGGATAGTCCAGACGTTTCTGGAGAGGATGACCAAGATGATTTAAAGCAAAAGCAGCATCACCGACAGTTCCACTGACACAGATCAGATCACCCGGTTTTGCACCTGAGCGTGGAATGGCTTGACCAATATCCACCCAGCCCAATGCTGTGACAGATAGGGTTAAATGAGGACTTTGAGTGGTATCACCACCGATTAAGCTCACACCAAATTGATCGCAACAATCATATAAACCCTGACTAAAAGCTTTTAGCCAGTCATGATCAATTTGGGGTAGGCTCAATGCGAGTAAAATACTGTGCGGGGTTGCGCCCATCGCGGCAATATCAGATAAATTGACAGCCACAGCTTTCCAGCCAATCGCATGAGGATCGGTATTCATTGGAAAATGGCGTCCAGCAACCAGGGTGTCGGCACAGATGACCAGTTGTTGCTGAGGAGGAGGGGTGAGCAAGGCTGAATCGTCACCGACGCCCAGATCGACAGAATTGGCATTCTTGCGATTGAAATAGGTGTCGATAATCGAAAATTCAGCCATACAACGAATCTACGCTATTAGTTAGACTGCTGTTTTTCTGCTGCACGCAAAGTTGTCGCTAAACGATCCAATACACCATTGATGTATTTATGGCTATCGGCACCGCCAAAATGTTTAGCCAACTCGATCGCTTCATCTAGAACGACGCGATATGGAATCTCAAGATGTTCTTTAAGTTCATATGCACCAAGACGAAGGGTCGCAAGTTCAACACCGTCAAGTGCAGAAAGTTCGCGATCGAGTACCGGGATTAAGAGCGCATCCAATGCTTCATGATTGGCAACCACTTGAGTCAACAATTCATGATAATAGCTCAGATCCACTTTGTGCATGGCATTTTCCACACGCGTACGTGCTTCAATCTCATGCACCGGATTGTGGCTCATTTGCCATTCATAAATTCCTTGTACAGCAAAGCGACGTGCTTTACGTTTTGCTGCATAAGTTGCTTGAAGTGTTTGCGACATAGCGTTAAATAGCCTTTAACAAGTTAACCATTTCAATCGCAGTCAGGGCAGCTTCGCTACCTTTATTGCCTGCTTTTGTTCCAGAGCGTTCAATCGCTTGTTCAATACTGTCCGTAGTGAGTACACCGTTAATGACAGGTAAGCCAGTGTCCAGGCCAACCACGCCTAAACCTTTGGCACATTCGCCTGCAACGAAATCGAAGTGAGGCGTGCTACCACGAATCACGGCGCCAAGCGCGATGATGGCATCGAAACGATCTGAAGCTGCCAGTTTTTTCGCAACTACAGGAAGTTCCCAGGCACCAGGTGCATGAACAACAGTGATATTATCCTCTGATACACCATGACGTTTCAATGTATCAATGGCACCTTCTAACAGATGTTCAACCACAAAGCTGTTAAAACGACCAACTAAAATCGCATAACGGTCTTCGTTCGCGAGATGTAACATACCTTCAATACGGCGAACTGCCATAACAACCTCGATAATTTCTTAAGATGTTTGTTGTGCGGTGATGTATTCCACCACTTCTAAGTTAAAGCCTGACAGGGCATTGAAACGCAATGGAGAGCTGAGCAGCTTCATTTTTTCAACGCCTAGATCACGCAAAATTTGTGCACCCACACCAATGGTCTGATACTGCTGAGACAGTGCAGAATTTGATTTTACATTTTTTGGTGCTTTAAGGGTATCTAATGCTGGACCCAAATCCTGTAAATGGCGTTGACCAATCCAGACCAGTACACCACGATCACTGTTGGAAATTTCTTTCAGGGCGCGATCCAGGTTCCAGGCCGGCTCGCCATCCTGTTTTTTCAGTTTGAGCAAGTCGCGGGTCGGGTTAAAACCATGTACACGCACCGTGGTCACGCCCTCTTTAGGCTCACCTTTGACCAAGGCCAGATGGATATCCGGATTGCCCAGTTCACGATAGCGGTACAGGTCAAAGCTGCCGTATTCAGTCTCAATACTTTGCTGATCGATACGCTCAACCGTCTGTTCATTGGTCATGCGGTAATGAATCAGATCGGCGATCGTCCCGATTTTCAGGCCATGCTTTTCAGCAAACACTTCCAGATCCGGACGGCGCGCCATCGTGCCATCTTCATTGATGATTTCACAAATCACAGAAGCCGGTTCCAGTCCTGCCAAACGGGAAAGATCACAACCTGCCTCAGTATGTCCGGCACGGTGCAATACACCACCTGGTTGCGCCATCAGCGGGAAGATATGTCCTGGCTGTACAATATCTGCCGGTTTGGCATGAGCAGCCACAGCAGTTTGAATTGTGTGCGCACGTTCAGCCGGAGAAATGCCGGTAGAAATGCCTTCAGCCGCTTCAATCGACAGGGTGAAATTGGTCCCGTGCTGGGCGCCGTTGGCATCCACCATCAACGGCAGATTCAACTGCTGGCAACGCTCTTTACTTAGAGTCAGGCAGACCAGACCACGTGCATGGGTGATCATGAAGTTGATGTCTTCAGGACGTACGTGTGTGGCAGCAATCACCAAATCGCCTTCATTTTCACGGTCTTCATCATCCATCAGGATGACCATTTTTCCTGCACGGATATCTGCTACAAGCTCTTCAACAGTATTGAGCGGCATCAACCTTCACCTTCTTTTTTGATCTTGATCAGACCGAATCATGACATTATTGGGTACATAGTCTAACGCTTTTTGCGCAATTTTGCCTATGCTTATTGCTTTCCCTCTAGTAGTTCATTGTTATACACAGTCTTGATAAACATGAAAAGCCGACTTTAAATGAAAGCCTGAGCTTTATGCAGGTTTTTTGAGCAATTAAAAAGCATAAAAAATGAGAAACTTAGGTGAAATCAACATAAGCCCAGACATTAAGGCGTTTTCAGAAAGTATTTTAATTTATTGTCAGTCATTCAATGGAATTCTGGACGAACAATGCTGGAAAATTTTACCTAGTATTAAAATTTTAAAAAATATCAGGTTAAAAGCGAACCGAAGTCCGCTTTTAATCATCAGGTTGTTTAGAAAAAACCTGCCGGTTTGGTTGAATAGCTCACCAGCAAGTTTTTGGTTTGCTGATAATGATCTAGCATCATTCTGTGATTCTCACGACCAATGCCTGATTTTTTATAGCCACCGAAAGCCGCATGCGCAGGGTAGATATGATAACAGTTGGTCCAGACCCGACCGGCCTGAATGGCACGACCGGCACGATAGGAGGTATGTGCTGAGCGTGACCAGACACCGGCACCTAAACCATAAATCGTATCATTGGCAATCTTGATCGCGTCATCAAAGTCTTTAAAGGTGGTCACAGCCAGTACAGGCCCGAAGATTTCTTCCTGGAAGGTCTTCATGTCATTGGTGCCTTTAAAGATGGTCGGTTCAATATAGAAACCTTGACCCACTTCCTGACGTGCTTCACCACCGGTGAGAATCTGTGCGCCCTCTTCACGGCCAGTGGCAATACAACCCAGAATCTTGTCTTGCTGTTCCTGTGAGGCTTGCGCGCCAATCATGGTGTCGGTATCTAGGGGATGCCCGGTTTTAATGCGTTGTACGCGTTCTACCGCACGCGCCAAAAACTCATCGGCAATACTTTCCTGTACCAAGGCACGGGAAGGACAGGTACAGATTTCACCCTGGTTCAGGGCAAACATGGCAAAGCCTTCCAGTGCCTTGTCCAGATAATCGTCTTCCTGATCCATGATGTCAGCAAAGAACAGATTCGGTGATTTACCGCCAAGTTCCAGAGTCACCGGAATAATATTTTCAGTCGCATATTGCATGATCATCTGACCCACTGCGGTTGAACCGGTAAAAGCAATCTTGGCAATACGAGGATTGGTCGCCAGTGGACGGCCGACTTCGACCCCGTAGCCATTGACGATGTTCAACACGCCCGGTAGCAAAATGTCCTGAATCAGTTCAGCGAGCACCAGAATACTGACTGGAGTCTGTTCTGCAGGTTTCAGCACAATACAGTTACCTGCAGCCAAGGCTGGCGCGAGTTTCCAGGCGGCCATCAGAATCGGGAAGTTCCAGGGAATGATTTGTCCGACTACACCAAGCGGTTCATGAAAATGGTAGGCGATCGTATCTTCGTCGATTTCGGAAATGCCGCCTTCCTGGGCACGGATACAGCCGGCAAAATAACGGAAATGGTCAATGGCCAATGGAATATCGGCAGCCAGCGTTTCACGGATCGGTTTGCCATTGTCCCAGGTTTCTGCCACAGCCAGCAGTTCCAGATTTTGTTCTAAGCGATCTGCAATTTTCAACAGAATATTGGAACGGGTGGTCGGCGATGACCGGTTCCATTGTTCTTTGGCTTTGTGCGCTGCATCTAAGGCCAATTCAATGTCTTCTACAGAAGAGCGCGGCACTTTGGTAAAGACTTTGCCATCTACCGGAGAGAGATTGTCAAAGTATTCACCTTTGACCGGAGCGACCCATTCGCCGCCAATAAAATTATCGTATTGTGCTTTAAATTGAATTTTTGAACCGTCAGTATTGGGGTCTGCATAACGCATAATCTATTCCTTTATATGATTGTTAGTGGTGCAGGCTGCGCGCATGTTGCCGATCAAAAAATATAGGCGCTTCTGCATTCAGCTCTACTATAAAGAGGGAAAAAGACGGACGGTTGTTTGTTTACAGGCTTGCTACAAAAGACAATATTTGGAGACAAGCAGTAGAAGAATAAAAGTTATAAATTTTAAATTTTTAAATTTAAAAACAAGGGTTTATAGCACTTATAAACCATCGAAAGATTGGCATATTTTCAATGTGCTTAATTACATTCCAACCTAATAAGGATTCAAAAGAAGCCAAGCAGGAGAAATGAGGGTAAGTTTCATTTCTCCTTCCACGTTTATCTAAAGCCCTTTGTCATGCAGCCATTGAAACAGTTGCTGATAAACCTTCTCACGTACAGATTGCTCTGAAAGTACCAGATCATGTAAACCGTTCTGGATACTTTGAACCGTGACATCGCCTTTAATTTTTTTGGCATATTTTTGAATGTCTTTAATGCCTAAAATCACATCACTGCTTTGTGCGGCTTTGCCCCATTTTTTAGGATATAAAGTCTGATGCGAATGCATGATCAGTACCGGAACATCGAGCTGAACACCGCGATGAATTTCTTTCTGTGCCTCATGAATGGCACGAATAAAACTGATCCGAACCATCGGGTAGCGGGTCTTTTTCCAGTCCAGACTGAAGTCCCATTCGCCTTTTAAATCCTTATGAAGGCTGGTGGCATACCACTTGTTCAGCTCGCTTGGAAATTTAAGATTGGGAAAAATTTTAGCCAGTCTGCTCAATTGCGGGATGCCGAGCGCGCGCTTGATCGGATTCATGTTGAAGTCATAAAACGGACTGTTGACCCAAAGCGCTTTGATTAAAGGATGCTGCGGATGATGTGCCGCATACAAGGTTGTGGTCAGGCCGCCGGTAGAATGACCACAGAGCAGGGCAGCATCGTGACCCTCGGCTGCTATAATGTCGAGTGCCTGGGTAATTTCTGCATCATATTCAGCAAGGTCATACACGTTATAATATTTTTGATGCGGCAGAATCGAACGGCCGTATTTTCTCAAATCCAGCGCATAAAAATCAAAACCATGCTGATTAAAGCGCTCTGCCATTTCGGTCTGAAAAAAATAATCGATAAAGCCGTGAATATATAAAACTGCTTTTTTTGTGGGTTGAGCTGCTTTTTTACGGATCAGGGTTGCTACGACTTTTCCCTCATAATCATCGGGAAATTTTAAGGTCGCTTGCTCATAGCCTATCCCCAAAATATCGGGCTGATAAAGCGGTTGCAGTTCACTCATTTTTATACTCGTTCATCTTATTAAATTTATGCTTTATCCTTGATGAGCTGAGGTTTTTTGTCAAATAGATCTTACTGCCGATTTAAATTAAAAAATACGAATACGGGTTAATTTTAGAAACCGTCCAAAACCTAGGCTGAAAATGAGTGTTATCAGATTATAAAATCCTGCTACAAGTATTATAAATTTGCTAAATGACCTAACAGCTTAAAATCAGGCTAAGCTATATAAAATAAACAAAGTGATGTGACTATTTTGGCAGAACTGCCGAAGATTGATTAGATGAGTTAAATAATGCCCAGAGAAAATTTGAACAGTAAACGCCCTTTATATATTCCTTATGCTGGAAATACTCTGCTAGAACTCCCACTACTCAATAAAGGCTCTGCATTTTCTGAAGAAGAGCGTAGAAGCTTTAACTTGCATGGCTTGATTCCTCATGTCACCGAGACGATTGAGGAGCAAAGTCAGCGTTCTTATCAGCAGTATTGTGCTTTTAGCAGTGATATTAACAAGCATATTTATTTGCGGAATATTCAGGATACCAATGAGACCCTGTTTTACCATCTGATTGAAAATCACCTCAGTGAGATGATGCCGATTATCTATACCCCGACTGTGGGTGAGGCATGTCAGCGCTTTTCTGATATTTATCGCCGTCATCGTGGGATTTTTATTTCCTATCCTGACCGTGATCAGATCGACCAGATTATTCACAATATCAATAAAAAGAACGTGAAAGTGATTGTGATTACAGATGGTGAGCGCATTTTGGGTCTTGGAGATCAAGGCATTGGTGGTATGGGGATTCCAATTGGAAAACTGGCACTCTACACCGCGTGTGGCGGGATTAGCCCGGCTTATACCTTGCCAATTACCCTTGATGTCGGTACCAATAATCAGCAGTTGTTGAATGACCCGATTTATATGGGCTGGCGTGAACCGCGAATCAGCGGCGATGAATACTATGCCTTTGTTGAGATGGTGATTCAGGCGATTCAACAGCGCTGGCCAGATGCCTTAATTCAGTTTGAAGACTTTGCACAGAAAAATGCCATGCCTTTACTGGAAAAATACCGTGATCGAATCTGTTGTTTTAATGATGATATTCAGGGCACCGCAGCAGTGTCTGTGGGCAGCCTGATTGCTGCTTCGCGCGCAGCAGGCAAACTGCTCAAAGATCAGGTGGTTACTTTCCTGGGCGCAGGTTCAGCCGGTTGCGGGATTGCAGAACAGATTATTAAGCAAATGGTTGCTGAGGGCTTAAGTGATGCCGAAGCACGCGCACGTGTATTTATGGTCGACCGCTTTGGTCTGATCACTGAGAATCAGCCGAATTTACTGGACTTCCAGCGAAAACTGGCACAGCCGCTTGAAAATGTAGAAAGCTGGGCAGATGCAGAGAGTATGATTTCTCTACTGGATGTGGTCAAACGTGCCAAACCGACGGTATTGATTGGCGTATCTGGACAGCCAGGTCTATTCACTCAGGAAGTGATTGAAGCCATGGCTGAAAACAGCGTACAACCGATTGTTTTCCCTTTATCTAACCCAACTTCCCGCGTAGAAGCTGTTCCGGCAGACATCTTGCAATGGACCAAAGGCAGAGCATTGATTGCAACGGGTAGTCCATTTGCCCCGGTGAATTATCAGGGACAGATTCATCATATTTCCCAATGCAATAACTCTTATATTTTTCCGGGTATCGGTCTGGGTGTAGTTGCTTCAGGTGCAAAACGTGTCACGGATAATATGCTGATGGCTTCAAGTAATGCCTTAGCGGACTGTTCTCCGAAACTGAAAGACCCTCAGGCGGATTTATTGCCAAATCTGGATTGTTTACAGTCAATTTCGAAGCAGATTGCATTAAAAGTGGCACTTGCTGCGATTAAAGACGGAGTAGCACCGAAAATCAGTGTAGAAGAATTACAGCTAGCAATAGAGCATAATTTTTGGACACCGCAATACCGTGATTATCAGCGGATTACCTTTTAATTGTATTGAAGAGGAACTCTTTATCATGGCCAATTTTTTATGCTAACTAGAGTTCATCTGATGCGTGGGTGAAATATAAAAAGCCCAGATCTTTTGATTAGGGCTTTTTTATTGTCGTAGGGGTGCCATGGTCACACCTTGGTTATAAAATCAGAAAGTACTTTAAGAATTTTTTATTGAGTGAAATAAAAATGAAAGGATCATTTAAAGAAAATAACATCAGCATAAAAAAATCCCCGATCTTTCGATCAGGGCTTTTTTAGAATCTGGAGCGGGAAAGGAGACTCGAACTCCCGACCCCAACCTTGGCAAGAGTCACCGACATAAAATGCATTAAATTACATAATTAGTATTTTAATAAACCCTATATATAACAGTTACATAGGGTTTTTATTTTTGTGTGGTGTAATTTAAGGTAGGGTGGGTACTTTTATTTTTGGTCACTAATTTATTGTGATATTCAACAATAATAACCAACATATAATTTTTGTTTTTAAGGGTATTTTACTATTTGGTAAAATTTTATTGATGGTGTTTATCATAAAGATAATGAGGAATGAACTCAGTGCCAATTTAAACGGATTCTTCTAACGCTTATTTGAAAGTCCAGATTGAATGGCAGCAGCTTTTAAGATGAGCTGCTCTTATAAGATATGTCGAAACGTCATGTTTAATCGACCATCTTTAATTTTGGCTTGTTTAGGGACACTATGCTGCCAGAAGTGTTGTAGCTCTCCATGCATAATCAATAAATCACCATGAGCTAAACGAATTTCAATTTTATCTTCATGATCATCATTACGACGCAATAAGAAACGACGAGATTCACCAAAGTTCAGTGATGCAATAGTTGGGTTTAGTCCCAATTCTTTTTCGGCATCAGTATGCCAAGAAATATAGTCTTGACCACTTCGATACCAATTTAATAACACACTATTAAATGGAGTGTCGCATACGGTTGCTAACTGTTGTTTCATCCACAGTAAAGCTGAGTTCCAAGGATTAGGGTGTAATAATATGCCTGAATATTTATAGGCTTTTCCTGTATCTCCATACCATGCAGATATGCGAGGTAAGGTGTGAGATTTACCATACATTTTGATGGTGTCTTGATGCCATTGGATATTTTTCCAATCAATTTGATTAATATCTTGTACCTGATGCCAATTGGTATGATTCCAATCATATTGGCTATTTTCAAAAAATACAGCCAATGTTCGATCAGCTATTTTTTTTTCAATAAATTGAGGAATGTAGCGTAAAGTTCCATGTGGCACTTCGATATCATACCCACGTCCACAAGGACTGGGTTGCATTGGATATGTCTGCTGACTAAACAAAACTTCTGGTTCATTAAACAGATTATTCATATTGATTAGCTCCCATTAAATACATGCAGCATAGGCACGAATCGGTGCTGGGCGTTCCTGTATGCATCGGCTATTTAAGTTATATTCCGTAATACGGACTGTACCATGATGATTGAGGTAAAGTTGTTGAGGAGAAAGTAGTTGATGAAATGTATCGAAGCCCTTATTTCCTGTAATAAAGTCTGGGCTTACAGCATAAACATAGTGTTTGCTATGGCGTGCATATTGTTTCATTTCATGGCATAAGTGACTCATGCTGAATTGCACACTTAAATACATGTCTAATACATTGCTCAGTAAATGAATACTTGGCAATTGATTTATATTGGCGGCCATAAAATCTGGTTCCAGTTCATCTAGAGTGCAGGCATGATGGATGATATTCAGCTTAATATCGTGATGTTGGGCTTTCTGCGTAATCCAGTGTGATGCACGTGCTAATGCAGCAGCAGAAGGTTCCACAAGAATGACATCCAAACGATCGATGCTATAGCCTTGATCCAACACGTATTCAATCCAAGCCAATGTGGCAATACCTTGCCCACATCCATAATCGACGATGCAGGCTTGAATAGGAATATGCTTTTCAAATGTACTGTATTGAAAACTATGAGCAAATACAGCTTGCATGCGCAGATAATGTCCCCAACCATAAAGTGCCATATAGCTGATTAAGTCATCAGAATGATGTAGAGGGTTCTTTGCACGAGCTGTCTTTTTACTGAACTGATGGTAGTCAAATTGTGGTTGTAGATTATTTTGAAAGAAATCAACATGCTCTGCACAGAGTTGTTCAAAGTCGTGTGCCAGAAAAGATTGTAAAAATTGATCTTCTTGTTGTGCTTGGAATTTGAGGAGAGCGTTCATTTATAGTATCCAAAGTCATGATGTCTTTGAATACAAGATAGAGCGCTTTGGTCATAAATTTAGATTTCATAAGCTTATAGTGTCAACGGCATTCTAAAATTGACCCCTCTTAACTTATAAATGGCAAAGTAAAATTGACCCCTTTGATCGGGTAGTCTGTTCAGACTTAAACCAAGATTTACTTAAAGCAAAAGTATTCGTCTTGCACTCGGGCAAAGCAGTGCTTTGCTGATCCTCGTTCATCCCTTATCTACAGGGAAGTCTGTTCAGACGAAGATGAGTGATAATTGTGCCACCAATGGCATTGTCTTAATCCCTTATCTACAGGGAAGTCTGTTCAGACTAGATAAGATCCAAAAGAAACGTGAACTAGAATTGTCTTAATCCCTTATCTACAGGGAAGTCTGTTCAGACTTAGCAACGACGAGCGCATAATGACACTCGTAAAGTCTTAATCCCTTATCTACAGGGAAGTCTGTTCAGACCTTTCAGCTCTTTTCGCTTCTATCGATTCAAACAGTCTTAATCCCTTATCTACAGGGAAGTCTTTTCAGACTAATCATCATCGCTAAATGCTTACCAAAGATCTGGTCTTAATCCCTTATCTACAGGGAAGTCTGTTCAGACAGATGAAAATGCCCGAATATCGCCCCTGCTTGAGTCTTAATCCCTTATCTACAGGGAAGTCTGTTCAGACTCATCGCCGAGTTCGCATCACTTAGCCGCCAATAGTCTTAATCCCTTATCTACAGGGAAGTCTGTTCAGACTCTTGTCGGGAGAATCTCATGTTTAAACAATCCGTCTTAATCCCTTATCTACAGGGAAGTCTGTTCAGACATACAGGAACAACTCATGGAGGAATCGCCAACAGTCTTAATCCCTTATCTACAGGGAAGTCTGTTCAGACTATATAGAACTAATATGGTTGGCGGTGAAGCTACAGTCTTAATCCCTTATCTACAGGGAAGTCTGTTCAGACATAACCCACACATCCGCAATAATGTTCAGAACTGTCTTAATCCCTTATCTACAGGGAAGTCTGTTCAGACATGTTCGAGAATATCGTAGCAACTACGCACCCGTCTTAATCCCTTATCTACAGGGAAGTCTGTTCAGACTTAAGATAGTATTTTCTCAGACCTCATTGTTTGTCTTAATCCCTTATCTACAGGGAAGTCTGTTCAGACACACACGGGGGGAGAGCATCTGTGGTTATGACGTCTTAATCCCTTATCTACAGGGAAGTCTGTTCAGACTAAACTAAACAGGAATGCTGCAAGGATACTAGAGTCTTAATCCCTTATCTATAGGGAAGTCTGTTCAGACGTTTCCAGAATGGCGAGCTGCAAGCCCTACTTATGTCTTAATCCCTTATCTACAGGGAAGTCTGTTCAGACAAAGCGCGAGTGGTTGATGACACCGAGGAAAAGGTCTTAATCCCTTATCTACAGGGAAGTCTGTTCAGACTTCGATATCCCGATGATTGACAGCCGCGCATTGGTCTTAATCCCTTATCTACAGGGAAGTCTGTTCAGACCTTAGCTGCGCATCACGCACATCCTCCGGCATCGTCTTAATCCCTTATCTACAGGGAAGTCTGTTCAGACCAATTAGGTACTGATGGTCTGTTACACACATTCTTGTCTTAATCCCTTATCTACAGGGAAGTATCTAAAAAAGATACTATCGAGGGTTCACGTCTAACTCAAGCGAAGCTTTCGTCTTGCACTCGGGCAAAGCAGTGCTTTGCTGATCCTCGTTCATCCCTTATCTACAGGGAAGTCTGTTCAGACCGTAGTTTTGGTAAACCTTTAAGCCAAGTACCGTCTTAATCCCTTATCTACAGGGAAGAATCTAAAATAGATACTATCGAGGGTTCACGTCTAACTCAAGCAAAGCTTTCGTCTTGCACTCGGGCAAAGCAGTGCTTTGCTGATCCTCGTTCATCCCTTATCTACAGGGAAGTCTGTTCAGACCGTAGTTTTGGTAAACCTTTAAGCCAAGTACCGTCTTAATCCCTTATCTACAGGGAAGTCTGTTCAGACGAAGCAGAAATCGTTCTTAAGATTCGTGCAATTTGTCTTAATCCCTTATCTACAGGGAAGTATCTAAAACAGATACTATCGAGGGTTCACGTCTAACTCAAGCAAAGCTTTCGTCTTGCACTCGGGCAAAGCAGTGCTTTGCTGATCCTCGTTCATCCCTTATCTACAGGGAAGTCTGTTTAGACTACTATTTTTGTAAAGATGGGTATGTCATCGTGTCTTAATCCCTTATCTACAGGGAAGTCTGTTCAGACCTTCAACCGTGAACGCGAAGTGCAGTTACAGGTGTCTTAATCCCTTATCTACAGGGAAGTCTGTTCAGACTCTACCTCTATTTTTTTCTTTTGTAAAGCAAAGACTTATAGAGGCTAAATATTTCAAAGTATGTATCAGTAAAGTTGCTGTATGATAAAATGTTTCACAATTATTCTTATTAATATAAAAATCAATGATATAGGTTGGTTTTCTGACTTTAAGGTTATCAACCTGAATTTCGTAAGCTTGCATTTTATCTACTATCTCATTTTTTAGGTTTAGGGTGACAGTCAATCCTCCAAAGTGAGATTGATATGCGTAGTTATCTTGGTATGTATGATGTGAGTTGTCCGCGCCGTAGAAGCACTTTATTTCGAATACTGAGTGCGTATGGAATTCATCAGCAGAAGTCAGTATTTGAATGCAGATTGAACTCAGATTTTAGGCTACAACTTATTCAGCAACTAGCTGTTTTGCCAAATGATACCTTTCAACGAATTGTGTTAATACAAGTTTATCCAAATCATCCAGATAGCATCATGTTAGGTGCAGCTAAACAGCACCCTGCAAGTCATTGCTTATATATTGCTTAAATTATTATACTTCATATAGGACAAATTGATCATGCAAACTTTATATATAGATCGCCGTGATACAAAACTCGATATAGATCGGGAAAGAATATTAGTACACAGCCCTTCGTTACCTAAACCTTTATCTATTGCATTTGCTTATCTTTCTTCTATTGTAATAAGCGCTAAAACTCAATTACATAGTCATGTTCTACTCGCATGTGCGAGTCGAGGAATTCCAGTGATTATTCTTGATCCTAGAACTTGTGAATCACATGCACAGTATATTCCCCCCTCAAGTAAAGTTGTGCATCGTAAAATTAAACAGTTTGAGGTATTGGATCAAGATGAGCGTAGGCTAGGGTATGCCAAGCAATTGGTCTATGCTCAAAGCATACAGCAGTTTAAACTGATAAAGTACTGGTTCAAAACACATCAGATTGAAGCAAAATTACAAGAACAGATCATTGAACGAATTAAAACGATTATCACAATGATCAATGCTTGCCAAAGTCTTGAACAGTTGCGTGGACTGGAAGGGGCAAGCGCTAAGATTGTTTTTTATGTAATGTCACTCATTGCTCCTGCATGGGCTAAATTCCAAGGCCGTAACCGTAGACCACCCAAAGATCCGATTAATGTACTGCTGTCTTTATCTTATAGTTTAATTTATGCCGAATGTACTCGCGCTTTAACTGCGCATGCCCTCGACCCGATGCTAGGCTTTTACCATGAACCAGTACATGGGCGTTATTCTTTGGCATGTGATCTTACTGAGCGTATACGATGCGATATTGAAAAATGGGTCATGCAATTACTGTTCAATGAGCAATTGAGGCCCGTGCATTTTGCCTCATCTGAACAATACCCTTGTGTTTTAAACAAAGAAGGACGCGCAATTTTTTATCCTTTATGGGAACGACGTTTTCAGGTATGGAAGAAATATATTCGAATGAATGCATCCCAATGGGCAAAAACGATTGATCAGTGTGTTCCGTGTTGAGTCAAGTCTTATGTCAGCAAAGCGAATGCATTGGATTTGTAGCTATGATATTTGCCACCCGAAGCGCTTGAGAAAAGTGCATCAGACCTTGTCGAATCAAGGCATTTCAATTAATTACTCAGTCTTCTATTTAGCATTAAGTATCACTGAGTTTAAACAGCTGATCAGAAAGATAGAAAGGATGATTACTGTTGAAGATGATGTGCGTTTTTATAAGAGCATGCCTCTGCACCGAGCAGTGGTGTTGGGTAGAATAAGTCCTTCAGGTATTCAATTGCTAGGTCCGCAGGGGCAATCTCTATAATTTATAACACTGTAAGCTTGTGAAATCTGAGCCAAAACTAAATTAATTATTAAATAGCTTCACCAACGATAAGAACAAGGTGAAGCACATGATGAAGACTAAAGCACAAGATTTATTACACAGCTATGCAACACAGCTAGATCAGTTTTTTGCTGTTCATCAGGATGCCAATACAGCTTTATCTGATTGGCTTGCTTCACACTTTTCTAATACACAAATGATCGAATTGCTAGAAGCAATTTTAAAAGATACGTCTAGCTTGAAGCAGATTTGTCAGCGTTCATATCAGCATGGAAATGGCTTTCTTAAAGTGGTGTTGTTGGACCGTGGCTATAAATTACGTCTACACATTTGGTTTGCGGGTCAATCATGTGAAGAAAATATTCATGATCACCGCTGGAGTTTTTCGTCTCTCATCTTGGCAGGTTCATTAAAAAGTGAGATTTGGAAAGATCATGCAGAAGGTCAGGTGTTTCAAGAATATGAATATCATGCTGCGACTGCTGAACGGTCTGCTTTTAAAACCGAAATGGGATGTCAGCCATTACAGTTAGATCATGTTCAATTGAACACAGTCGGTGATCATTATGTCATGCCAAAAGGCAAGCTTCATCGAATTATCAATCCTGGACACCAATTGGTTGCAACCATGATGTGCAGTGCCCCAACCGAACAAGGCACAACACGCTTAATTCCGATCCATGCAGGGATTGATCCAAATATTCAGCCGCCAAAAGCCAATAAAGATCAGTTGGCAGGCGCACTTTTACAATTTCTTCAGCATTTAAAGGCACAGGAGTTTGATTATGCTGCCTAAGCACTCTCTTTTTATCGATCTTCTTCAAATGAAGCGTATTCAATCTGTCAATCAACTGCAGGTGGAACTACGTTATCAGCAGGAGATGAATAGTTTATCTAGGTTGTGTCAGCAAAAGTCGTCTTATCTAAATCGTTATGATCAGCTGTTTCGATATATCACGTTGTGGCTGTTACAGCATGGATATGACCTGACGGATTATCAACCACATCAAACATTGAAAGCGGTATGTTTGTCACATTTCCCTAACTGGGATATTGAGGAAGTCGTTCGACAAAGGCATTTGTTGAAAAAAGGTTTAAAGCTGAATCCCGAATCAGATGTAGATCAGGAGCTGCAACAGTGTGTGAATGCTTTTCAAGCATTACTGCAAGCTTATGAATTCTGATAACAACGATAAAACTAGGCAAAATTTAAAAAAATCACAAGGGTAATGTAATGATGACATTAGCAGAAACGATTCTTATGACTCAAATAGGATATGAAAACTTACTTGCGAAAATTGCTGAAAAAGAAAAGGAATATGACCAAGTTCGTGATCATCGCCAAGTCGCTTTTGAACTGTCAGGTGATGGCTGGCATGACAATCCAGAATTTAATCGTATGCAACAGCTCGAAGCGAATTTGAACCATACGCTTAAAACACTCAATGACCGTTTAGATGTCATGAAATTTATTGATATTCATGATGGTATGCGTAATGTCCAGCAAGTTGAAATTGGTAGTATTGTGAAATTACGTCGCTATGATTTAGCGGATGACTCAGAAACAGAAGAAATATGGGAAATTCGTGGTTTTGATGAAACCAATATCAAACTCAAGCATTTGGCATATAACGCACCCTTAGCAGAAAAAATCATGCATCTTCATGTTGCTGATATTGCTGAAGAGGTTCAAATAGGCTCGCGTCATTTTGATATTGAAGTTGTGGCGTTGTTTAAAACACGCCTGCTTGCTGATATTTAAATTAGAGAATCGGGTAGATGTATATTGCAATTGAAGGAACAAAAGGAACAGGAAAATCGACTTTGCTTGAAAATTTAAAAAGGAAGTTGCAACAAGATGGAATTGATTTCCAAATGTTCGCACCGACCAAAGCAATGCCGAAAGAGATTTGGTGGGAAAAAGCATATTGCTACTATTGTCAGGATGATGTTTTTCTTGACTCTTTATACACCGCCCGTGCAAATTACCATGCATCTCAAATTGATTTTGATGGATCACTGGTTTTAGGTGATCGTAGTATTTTAACAAGTTATGTAACACGTTGGCCGCGTGATGATCTGAAGTGTTTGTTGCCATATCTGGATCAAATTCGTCAAAAAGAATTTCTAGTGCCATTGCCTGATTTGGTATTGTATTTAGATTTACCGTTAGATATTACGCTTTCACGTCTTGCACAAAGAGGAAGAAATTATGGTTTGCACGACGAACAAGAAGATCAGTTGATGCGAGCAAAAAAAGCTTATACAACACTGTTAAGTTATAAAAATGAGCTGGGTATGGCTGATTTACAATATCAATGGGTTGATGCAAACCAAAAGCCAGAAGATTTGCTTGAAAATGTTTACGCTTTAGTTGTAAAACAACTAGAAAAATGTGATTTATTTCAATAATATTATTTTACTTTGGGGTTGATAATCATGAAAAAAAATATTTTATTACTTGTAACGGGCGGAACACCTCAAATCATTACAGAAACGATTTGGGCGTTAGCATGTGATCCACAGCATAATGAACAATGGGTTCCAGATGAAGTTCATATCATCAGTACACGTTATGGTTTAAATGAAGTAAAAAATAAACTTTTGGGCAAGGATAAGATTCTCACTCGAATGAAAAACGAATATGCTCAAATTGCTAATCTGAGATTAGAGGAGAACTTTCTGCACTGTTTTACCGATCAAGAAGGTAATGAGCTTGAAGACTTAAGAACGCCCGAAGAAAATGAATTTGCAGCTAATTTAATTTGTGAAAAAATTCGCCATTTTAGTTCTGATGAAAAAGTGAGCTTGCATGTTTCAATTGCAGGTGGTCGTAAAACCATGGGGTTCTATGCAGGTTATGCGTTATCCCTATATGGACGTGCGCAAGACCGTATGTCACATGTGTTGGTTGATGAAAAATTTGAAAAAGGAATTAATTTCTACTATCCATCAATAAATGAAAACGATTTCATTATTGATCGAGAAAATAAAACCATCGGTCTTTCTAAAGATGCTCAAGTGTGGTTGGCGCAGATTCCTTTTGTACGTTTAAAAGAGGCGGTAAAAGATAAACATCAATTAAAAGGTGAAGATAGCTTTAGTACAGTTGTCCATAAAATTAACGAATCTTTTAATGATGTGAAATTAAAAATTTTAGTGCATAGCCGTGAAGTTGTGATCAATGATAAGTTTGTCATTAAAAACTTAGCACCACGTGAATTTGCAATGTTGCATTGGTTTGCCGATCTTCGTCAGAAAGGTTTCGATGGTATTGTTGCACCGACTAAAAAAATTAACAGTAAAGATATACCACCGCAGGAAGCAAAATATATTGCGCAACTTTCTGAACAGTTTAAACAATATTATGAAGAGTTTAAAAATACAGATGACATTCAGTTAGACGTAGATAAGCAATTTTTTGAAAGTGTAAAGTCACTTTTAAATACAGCTTTATTGGGCCATTTAGGTTTGGAATTGGCTGAAAAAATTAGTCTGACGCAAAACAAGAAAGGGCAACCTTTTTATCTGAATGTCAAACCAGAAAATATTGAAATTATTGATCGCTTTAAAAATTAAAAAATAGAGGGAAATATCATGGGATTACGTAGCCCAAGTGAGGCTATTCAGCTTCCTATATTAGAGGAATTAAAAGCTTTAAAGTGGCACACTTTAGAGTGTGAATTGGTTACGCCTATGTACGGTGGTGGAGTAGATGCTGCTACTGTAGATTTAAAAATGCCGATTCGTGTCAGTGCCATTAAAGGGCAACTTCGTTTTTGGTGGCGTTTACTTGCAAAGAATAAGAAAGATGACACTTGGGATTTTAATGGTAATTTAAAAAATATCCGTGATGCAGAGTTTGCGTTATGGGGTGGACAAGGTGATGATGATGGTGGAAGAGCAAGCCAGGTATTCTTAAAAGTCACTCAACCTAAAGTAACACATCATGATTTAGTCGAATACACAGAATATTTAGATGCAAATCCGAGTAACAAGAAGCTTTCTTATGTGTTATTTCCAGCATCAAATGCTGAAGACAAAGTTAGTAATCCTCATAAATTGCTGAATGCTGAGAAAGCAAAATTTAAACTCAGCTTTTCCCTTTCAAATACTTTAAAAAATCAAGAGAAGATGACCCAGCAAATTGTAGAAACATTGCGATGGTGGGCGAATTTTGGTGGTGTTGGTGCAAGAACACGTAAGGGGTTAGGTGCAATACACATTTCTGAATCTTGGGATTATCCAATGATTTGTCAGCCTTTAACTGAATCTGAAATTACTGCAGCGAACTGTGCTATGAGTTTGAAAGGAAAGTCTGCTAATGCATTAGCACAGCTTTATAGTGGTATTCAAAAGCTGAGTGATTTTAGACAAAAAGCTGAAGTTGGGCGTAATAAAGGGCAGGCACCTAAGCCAGCAGGTCGAAGCCGTTGGCCTGAACCCGATGCCTTAAGACGTATTCAAAAAACCCACCATGAAAATCATGCACCTGAACATCAAGCAGGTAATGTTTTCCCACGTGCTTTTTTTGGCTTGCCCATTATTTTCCACTTCGTTGGTCGTGGTGAGCCTAGGGATAGCCAACTTGCACCAATCGATGGTGATCGTTTAGCAAGCCCATTATTTATCCGTCCTTTTTATTTAGGCAAAAATGGAAAAGGAGAGAAAGAATGGGCAAGTTGTGCCTTAGTCACACCATATGAACATATTAAAAATATGAATGTATCACTTGGTCGAAATGAAACCTATCCTGTTTGGAAAAGTGATACCGCTCAACATATTCGCCCAATTCAAGATCAACAAGGAACAGATCCATTAGATGCTTTCCTTAAATATTTTGCAAAATAATGGATTATAAAATGACAGAATATGTAGTAATTCTTTCCATAGGTCCAGTGCAGAGCATGATTGCTGCTGCTCGTAAAAGTCGTGATTTATGGAGTGGTTCAGCACTTTTATCTGAACTTGCCAAAGCATGTGCTTTATCCCTTAAAAATAATGGAGCAGAACTGATTTTTCCTGCTATTGCGAGTAATGATCTTACAAGTTTGGAAAAAAACTCAGATTTTTCTGTAGGTAACAAAATTCAAGTATGCCTCAATGCTGAAAATGAGCAGCAATTGCGTGAAGTTATCGAACAAGCGAAACAAGCAACAAAACAGCGTTTTTTAGATGAAGTCGAAGAGGTATATCAAGATTTAAAATCATCTGAAATACGTGTAGATATTTGGAATGCGCAGCGTAATGACTATGTTGAAGTGCAAGCAGCATGGGCGATTATTTCTGATCAGCAAAGTTATAGTGATGCTGTTGCACTAGCATCTAAGGTGCTTGCTGCACGTAAGGCAACACGGGACTTTACGCAAATTATTGCAAATCCTTATGCTGAGGAATTTATGATTCCAAAATCTTCATTAGATGGTGCACGTGAAACCGTTCTAAAGGAAGATAAAAAGCATGCCTTAAGTAATCAAACACGTGCAAAATTAGGGTTATCTGCCTCAGAACAACTTGATTGTTTAGGTATCGTAAAACGTTTAGGTTTAAAAAAACAAGCGGATCGTTTTACTGCTTTCACACGAATTACAGCACATGCATGGATCGAGAAAATAAAATTAGATCCAAAATTCGTAGATGTAAAAGAGTGCTATGAACGCTTAGTGAAAAATGATCTAGCAACACGTGTACGTGGTAATCAGGGAGTTTATGATGATTTTCCATATGATGCACAGTTTTTGTATCGCTCTCGCTTAGAAGCTGAGTTACGTAATTATCCAGATGCGGATTCTTTCAATGATGCATTAAATGCGTTATTAAAAATGCTAAAACCTTTTTGGAAAACATATGGTGAACCATCAGCATACGGTGTTCTATTACTAGCAGATGGCGATCGTATGGGTGAGCTTTTAGATAAAGCTCAGGACAAAAAAGCACATCAACAAATCACAGTTACATTGTCAGAATTTGCAGGTGGTGTTGCTGAAAAAATGCGTCAATATGATGGACATTGTGTTTATGCTGGGGGAGATGATGTACTTGGTTTTGTACCATTGCACAGAGCTTATGATTGTGCCAAAGCCTTAAGTGAGTCTTTTAAAGAGAAACTACAGACTATTGCACAAACACTAAATGCTGATCAAGTACCAACATTATCAGTGGGGCTTGCTATTGCACATCATACAACACCACTTAGTGTCATACGTGAATATGCCAGCCAAGCTGAAAAGTTTGCGAAAGGTGATCATATTTCGGAGCCAAATCAGCGACGTAATGCATTGGGTATTTTATTAGATGTACGTTCTGGCAACCAAACGAAACTTCGCTTTAGTTGGAGTGATCAAACAGCGCATCACGCTTTTGCTGAATGGGTAAATTTATATCTGAATAAAGATATTCCATCTCGTATAGCATATGACACACGTGCGATTGACTTAAGAACTAAAAATATTGCACCTGGCAAAAATATCCAGAAAGATATTCAAACTGCTGAACTGACGTTAATGCTAAAAAAAGCCCGACTTGCAAATGGTGCTGAGATTAAGAAGGTTCATGTCGATAAACTTACAAATCGTGCGACTGAAATTAATTTACAGGCTTTATCTGATGAGTTGATTGTCGCACGTTGGTTTGCCGCAAAAACACAACAAGATTTAGGGAAAGATGGGCAATGATAAATCAAGCATATTTAATTGAATCACTTGCACCTTTAGTATTTCGTTCAGGAAAACCTTTTGGATCTGTTGCATCTGCGCAAGATGCAACATTCCCTTTGCCATCTGCAACAGCGGGGATGATCCGAGCAATGCAGATTGAACAACATGCGGGGCAATATCAAGATTATCAAGGACGTTTAAATCATGAGGATTACCAGAAGATTCTTAGTATTCAATCTCAAGGGCCTTTTTTAGTTCGTTTTAATCCTGATCGTTTAGATGATTATACAATTTTGGTTCCTAAACCTGCGAATGCACTTTATTTTGAAAGTCGAGAAGATAAAAAAACACATTTAGTACGTTTAGCACCAAATGCATTTGATTCTGAACGTTGTGGTAGTGACTTGCCAACAGGCTTGTTACCTGTACAGATGCAAAAAAAATTAAAAGGTAAGCCTCAAAGTGGGGTGACATATTGGACTTTAGAACATTTTTTGGCCTGGCAACAAGGGCAAGAATTTAGCTTTGAAAGTATTGAGGCCACAGGTTTAAAAACCTTAGCTATTGACATTCGAACACATGTCAAAATCGATTCTACTAGTGCATCAAGTGAAGATGGAAAACTCTTCCAAACAGCCAGTTTGGACTTAAACCATCAATTACAAGGACAACGGATTGCAGGTAAAAAGTGGGATGATGAACGTTATGGCTTTGTTGTATTTACAGAGCAACAACTTACTCAAGACTTAGCGACTTTAGGTGGAGAACGACGTTTATCATACTTTAAACCAGTCAAATCCACTCAATATCTAAAGCCCTCAGATGATTTGCTAGAAAAAATTAACCAAAACAAAGGTTTTAGTCTAAGTTTGCTTACACCTGCTGTTTTTGAAAATGGCTATTTACCTGCATGGTTGGATCACAATACCTTATGTGGAAAACTGCCTCAATCTGATGTTGAAGTGAAACTAGAGTCGGTCGCTATTGATCGCTGGTTACCTGTATCGGGTTGGGATTCTATAGTATGGAAACCTAAAGCAACCCGTAAAGCTGTGGGGGCAGGGGCTGTGTATTGGTTCAGCCTAACGACTCAGATGGATGAAGAAACGTTGCAACAATTGTGGGCGAAACCAATTTCAGATCATTCACAAGATCGAAATGATGGCTTTGGTGTCGCAATCGTTAGTGCTTGGTCAAAATAAATTACTTAAAAAATCATTAGGAATATAAATATGCAAACTCGTATTTTTCATTTACAAGCATTATCGGCATTACATGTTGGGACAGGCCAAGGTGTGGGTATCGTTGACTTACCGATTGCACGCGCAAAAGCGACAAATTTACCGATTGTTGCAGGCTCAGCACTCAAAGGTGTACTACGTGATGAAGCTGAAACGCAATTATCTTTAAATCAAGAGCAAATTAAAACACTATTTGGTCCTGTAGACGCTGATGCAACACATGCTGGTGCAGTTGCATTTGGTGATGCGCAATTATTATTACTGCCAATTCGTTCTTTTGCGGGCACAGTGGCATACGCAACATGTCCATATATCTTGCGTCAATATCAACGCGATGTAGGAAGTGATTTAGATATTCCTCAACTAGAGGCAGATAAGGCACGCGTGACAGAAGACAGTGCGTTATATGTCGCTAATGGAAAAATGGCATTAGAAGATTTGGATATTGAAGCATATTCAACAGGACTTGCTGCGCAGTGGGCAGATCAAATTACAGCACAGTTATATCCTGAATCTGTTGCGCAGTATCAACAATGGCGTGATGCGGTCAAAGCACGTTTTGTGATTTTACCTGATGATATTTTTTCATTTTTAGCGGATACCGCAACTGAAATACGAACACGTATTCGTATTGATCGTGAAACACGTGTTGTGATGAACGGTGCACTCTGGACTGAAGAAAATTTACCTGCTGAAACAGTACTATGGGGTGTTATTGGTATTTCTGCATCCAGAAATAAAGACAATAAAAAAACAGCAGAAGAGCTTTCTGGACTGTTACCAACAGCACAAGAATTATCAATACAGCTAGGCGGTAAACATACCGTAGGGCGTGGTTTCTGCCGTCTTTTATTAGACCAAGCACAAGTCTGAGGATTTAATCATGCAGATTCGTACTCATAAATATGCAGAAGATGCTTTCCCTTTAGTGAAAGCAATGCAAAAAGATAATTTTGAAGCTAAATATCGTACCTTGGCACTTAACTTTCCAACCATGGTTATGCAATCAGGTTTGGCTCAAGCGATTGGCTTTCTAATGGCGAAGGGTAAAGATAAGCCTGAGCATAAAATTATCTTACAGCACATTCAGACTATTTTAGATCGCCCAAATTTACATGCGGATATTTTAGCCTCTGACATAGGGCAATATCAGTTGTTGACTCGTCAAACCTTAGATGCAACGGCATGGTTGAAACGTTATACACAAGCCCTACTGAAAAAAGAAGGTGAGGCATGACAGCACTTGTACGTAAACAACTCATTCCGTTATTAAATGCAACACATGCGAATGATGATCCAAATCCGGGTTTGCTGATCCAAAGAGGACTACGTGTATGGGACTCTACAGATAAAGCCAAAGCAGATAAAAAAGATTTGATAGATGTCATTACCAATCTAAAACCATCAGACTTATACCAATTGGCGTTTGATCGATGGTTATTACAAACTCAACAAAAACAGAATTTCGCTGCTCTACCTGCAACAATTGATGGTCGCTTAATGACGGGTTTAGCATTAGGTGGAACGCTTGAAACAGGTGTTACGACCCAGCATAGTTATGGTATGCCAATGCTGGCAGGTTCTTCTGTAAAAGGTGCAGTACGCGCTTATGCAGAAAATCTGTTTAGTCAAAAAGATGCTGATGGTAAGGTCATTCTAGATGAAAAAGGTAAAACGCAAATTGATGTTGCGATGATGCCGATTTTAGATACTTTATTTGGGGCAGATGAAGATGCTGAAGCAAACGCTGGTTATTTGGTTTGGCATGATGCTTGGTATATTCCAGCTTTAACCAAAGAAGGAAAATATAGTTCAGCTGAAGAAGCTAAACCATTTGTTGGTGAAATTGTCACAGTACATCATCAAAAATATTATGCAGGTCAGTCAAACGAAGCACTTGATATGGAATCTCCTGTCCCTAATCAGCAGCTAGCAGTACAAGGGAGTTTCTATTTTGTAATTGAGGGTGCAAATCAGCAGTGGCTCGATTTTGCAAAGCAACTTCTTGAAAACATGCTCAATCAGTTTGGCATAGGGGCTAAAGGGGCTTCAGGTTATGGTTATTTTAAACCTGCTAGTGATTTAGAATCTTTAATGACATCACTAAAAAAACGATTTGTGAGCTTGCAGTCAGAAAGTGTCGATACAACGGATGACCCTTATGCGAAATTAAGACTTCAGATTAGTAGTATGGTTGCATCTGATTTAGTTGAATCACTTTCTAAAAATTTAAATAAGTTTTTAAAATCTCTTGATTTAACTAAAGAGAATGAAGAACACTGTAAAGCATTAGCGGACATTACTTGGGCAGAACACGAAAGTTTAGTAATGTCTTGGTCTGGGCAATCGGGCAACAAAGAAAAAGCATTTAAGTTTATTCATAAATTTAAATCTTAAAGACCTAATAGCAATAAAGTATTTCAAACTTTATTGCTTTTTTATGAGATAGAACATGAAAATATTACTTTGCTCTGCAACAGATCATAATCCGGTTAATCTTTTGCCCTTAGAGTCGGTGCAAATTAACCCAGATATAATCTATGTAGCGGTAAGTACACAAAAACGTCAGCAGGGTGATAACTTAATTGCAGAGTTAAAGGCTATTGGTAAAAAAGTCGAAGTATTAAAGATAGAAAATGAACACAGTTTGCAGTCTTTAACACAGCAATATGAGCAATGGTTATTACAACATCAAGATGATGAAATTGTCGTAAATCTGACTGGTGGAACTAAACTGATGAGTATCGCTGCTTATCAAATCTTTAGTGGCTATGGCTTTCGATGTTTTTATCAAAACTTAAACCCTAATCAGCTAATTTGGCTCGACGATGAAAGTATTATTTCTGATATTGGAACGAAGATTAGCCTAGAGCGATATTTAAAAAGCTATCAGTTTGATGTGGTTAAAAAACAAAAATTGAATGAAGTCCACCAGTCTTATAAAAAATACACTAAACTTATATATCAAGAGCTTTCTAAAGCAGGGCGTTGGCAACAAACCTGTCAACTCATTAGTAAATTAAATGCTCATACTGCAAAACCCAAATTATCTGATTTAAAGAATTTTACGTTAGATTATGACGAAGAGTCCTTTTTAACACATCTAAGCTATGAAACTGATTTATTTGAATTGACTGCAAAGAGCATTGAATGGCAAACCGAGCAGGATCGTGCTTTTATTGCAGGAGGCTGGCTTGAATATCTTACAGCAAGTTTGCTGGTTGCCGAGAATATTCGAGACATATCATTGAGTGTGGAAATTGCGAAAAGCACTCAGCGGGTTCATGCAAAAACACACCAAGAAATCGATGTAATGGCGATGCAGCAGCAACAGCTTTTAATTATTGAGTGCAAAACAGTAAATTGGAAAAATGCCACACAGGCATCAGAGGCAATTTATAAATTAAGCGCATTACGTGATATTGGTGGATTGAATACAAAAGCAGTTTTTGTATCTTTATATGATTTACCTGATGCTGCAAAAACACGTGCCGCTGAACATAACATTCAAGTAGTTGCAGGGCAGAATGCAATTGTGCAACTCAAACAACGTCTTTTATCGATATAAACTGAATGTGTAATCTTACAATCTCCCGCTACCGCATTAAATTTAAAGCCAATCAAAATATCCAATTGCCCGAATATGCAGGCTCCTCGCTACGTGGTGCTTTTGGACATGCCTTGAAAAATATTGCATGTTTAACAGCAGGCTTGAACAAAGGTCATTGTAAATGCCAACCTGTTGAGAGTTGTTTATATCGTCGTATCTTTGACCCAGCGAAGCAGAAATTGTTTTTGCAAGATCGTTTGCAGGATGTTGCACCTCCATTCGTGATAGAAGCGCATTCACTTTCAACAAAAGTTTTAGCAGGTCAGGAAGCTTATTTTTATATGACCTTAGTAGGTGACTTTGCACATAACCAGCAAATGATGATTCAAATGGCATGGCAACGTGCATTAGCTGTAGGAATTGGTAGTTACCACAATACAGGTCAAGCACAGTCACAGCTTATCTCTTTCGAATTGTGTGATCGCCCACAGCTGAATTGGCAAACAAGTGAAAATTTAAGAGTACAATTTTTAAGTCATGCGCGCATTCAGCATCATGGTGAAATCTTAACAGTAGAAAATTTTGATCCTGTTATTTTCTGTAGATCTGTTGTTCGACGCTATCTCACCTTAACGGAAGCATATTCAGAACAGAGTTTGTCCAGCCCATTTGTGAAATCATTATTTGACGATGTAAATCATGTACAAGGAGAATATCGGGTCGATCACAGACGTTGGTCTCGTTGGTCAAATCGTCAAAAGCAAAAAATGCAAATGGATGGTTTGTTAGGAGAGGTGATACTGCAGCATGTCTCTAATCAATTGGCAGATATTTTGTATTTAGGGCAATGGTTGCATGTAGGCAAAGGGAGTGTCTTTGGTTTAGGGCAATACGTTTTGCAACATACTCAAGAAGAGCAGTTAAGCGCCTAAACGGCGCTGTTCAAGTCGAGCAAACCATTCACGTCCAGGTTTTCCAGTATGTAAACGTATATGCTGTTTAAGTTGAGCAGTAGCTTCATTTAAGCTACGTAGATCTTTTAAAAAGCTCTCACTCTCAGCTTTATATCCGTCGATTGCTGTTTTTATTTGGGCATGGATGTCACGTTGCTGCCTAAGCATCTGTTGAATTTGCTCTTTTTCAGCCCCCGAAGCTTCTTCACGCTGTTGTTTGAGTTGGCCAATGGTCTCTCCTGAGCATTTTAGTTGAGTATATAAACCATTCAGCACTTTTTTTGTACTTGCATATAATTCAAATGCTTGATCTGCAGTTTGTTTAGACGCATGATGCATCTCAATGTATTTTTTATATTCCTGATATTCTGCTGTACTTTTTAACGCGGCTTGAATTTTTTCACGTTGTTGTGCAGTTTCACGACGTACTTGGCTACGTTTACGTTGCCAACGATCATGCTGTGATTGGGTTTCGGCATCAAGTAAATAAAGAACGGCTGCTCCGATAGCAACACCTGCGAGTATTGGTAGCATTTCATTTCCCCTTTGTTCAACCAACATCTTTTAGATCTAATTGTGGACGAGATAGATCAATACCAAATTGATGATACGCATCCATGAGTGTTTGATTTAAACGTGAGGTTTCTTCACGGTTTAACTCAATTTGTTTAAGCATCTGTTGCCACACTGACATCAATGTCGTTTTGTTCGTTGGATCTTGTTCTTGTGCAATCAAATTTAAGATCATTATGCATTGCTCTTGGGCATGATCTTGCTGTTGTTTTTGCAAGGCAATAAATTGCTTATTGTGTTTTAAGCAAGTTTTGAATGCGCTAGATAATGCATCAATACGTTTGATTTCTTTCTTATGATTGAGCTCAATCTCTGCACGTATGATCTTTGACTGCTCATGCATTTGTTTGCGTTGAAATTCTAATTCAGCAACAGCACGTTTATAGTGCGCAATTTCACTCACCATATTACTAACGGCTTTAATGCCTTCTTGTACTGCCATTAAGCCCGCAGTTTGTGGAACTAAAGGATTCATTAATATTTCTCCATACGCTTTTAAACGTCAAATGAATGGTGCGATTTAGCAACTGAAAAAGGATGTAAATAATCAATGGATACAATACAAAATCCATGGTTTTCCTGTTTTTATTTTTTGAGCAGGCTGAAGTCCCGGTTGCGGAACATGGTCAGGACTTTGCCATTGGTGGCTGTGACCAAATGCATGCCATTCATATTTTTAAGCATCGGGCAAATATCGGCATACTTATTTATTTCTTTATGACCAATGCTGTAGTAAATCGCATGGCGGTGAAATTGTTTACGACCAAAACGTAATAAATGTGCAATATGTTGTTGCTGTATACCGCGTTGTGTACGTCGTTTATAGGCATGTACGCTTAAGCCTAATGCAATATCTTCGAAATTCAAATAACACGTCATTTTCTTACCCTCTAGTTCGCTTGGTGTATAGAGAATAAGAGATATTTTTGATTTATTTTTTAAACGTAAGCTTATAAAAAGCCATCAAGATGGTGTCTTGATGGCTTTTAAAATTGCTTATTTAGGGAAGAATCTAAAAGATACTATCGAGGGTTCACGTTTAACTCAAGCAAAGCTTTGGTCTTGCACTCGGGCAAAGCAGTGCTTTGCTGTTTCTCGTTCATCCCTTATCAGCAGGGAAGTCTGTTCAGACTGTAGATGTTGTTCTTAAAATTACAAACGCTTTGTCTTAATCCCTTATCTACAGGGAAGTCTGTTCAGACTCGTGCGGGTGAACGCATAACATACATCGCAGCGTCTTAATCCCTTATTTTACGCCTTCTTCGAAACAGTGTTTCTCAGAAAGGCTCAGGAAGTCTGTTCAGACTCAATTCTGTGGATGTGGTGCGGCAATGCGACCGTCTTAATCCCTTATTTTACGCCTTCTTCGAAACAGTGTTTCTCAGAAAGGCTCAGGAAGTCTGTTCAGACACTACTGCTAACTCAATCGTAGCTAATATTAACGTCTTAATCCCTTATCTACAGGGAAGTCTGTTCAGACATTAACTTTGATAAACTTCAAGAAGAAAATTAGTCTTAATCCCTTATCTACAGGGAAGTATCTAAAAAAGATACTATCGAGGGTTCACGTCTAACTCAAGCAAAGCTTTCGTCTTGCACTCGGGCAAAGCAGTGCTTTGCTGATCCTCGTTCATCCCTTATCTACAGGGAAGTCTGTTCAGACTTATTAATTAAGTTTTAAACCCGGCTACCAAACAGTCTTAATCCCTTATTTTACGCCTTCTTCGAAACAGTGTTTCTCAGAAAGGCTCAGGAAGTCTGTTCAGACCGTAATGTTGAATTCAGTAAAGCAAGACTTACGTCTTAATCCCTTATCTACAGGGAAGTCTGTTCAGACACTTGAAAACTTTAAATCTTTTCGTGTTATGCGTCTTAATCCCTTATCTACAGGGAAGTCTGTTCAGACCAATCCAATTCAGTGAGAAAACTGGTATGTCGACGTCTTAATCCCTTATCTACAGGGAAGTCTGTTCAGACTGCAGGTGTTGTATATACCGAGCAATGGGAAGAGTCTTAATCCCTTATCAGCAGGGAAGTCTGTTCAGACGAATTCCTAAACACAGCTCTTCCTTTTGCGAATAAGTCTTAATCCCTTATCTACAGGGAAGTCTGTTCAGACGCGAGGTGCTGCACGAGCAGGTGTTGTATACACGTCTTAATCCCTTATCTACAGGGAAGTCTGTTCAGACTAGGTAGCTTCTATCACTGGAATGAAGGCACGTGGGTCTTAATCCCTTATCTACAGGGAAGTATCCAAAACAGATACTATCGAGGGTTCACGTCTAACTCAAGCAAAGCTTTCGTCTTGCACTCGGGCAAAGCAGTGCTTTGCTGATCCTCGTTCATCCCTTATCTACAGGGAAGTATCCAAAACAGATACTATCGAGGGTTCACGTCTAACTCAAGCAAAGCTTTCGTCTTGCACTCGGACAAAGCAGTGCTTTGCTGTTCCTCGTTCATCCCTTATCAGCAGGGAAGTCTGTTCAGACTAGTTAATTACTACAATAGCAATAAATCTAAAGGTCTTAATCCCTTATCTACAGGGAAGTATCCAAAACAAATACTATCGAGGGTTCACGTCTAACTCAAGCAAAGCTTTCGTCTTGCACTCGGGCAAAGCAGTGCTTTGCTGTTCCTCGCTCATCCCTTATCTACAGGGAAGTCTGTTCAGACACCAGATGACTGCCGTACCGACAATGGAAAGAAGTCTTAATCCCTTATCTACAGGGAAGTCTGTTCAGACAACGTGAACTATTTGCACTTATTAATCTTAATATCGTCTTAATCCCTTATCTACAGGGAAGTCTGTTCAGACAGATTAAAAAGGGGTATTGAAAAATGAATTTTAGTCTTAATCCCTTATCTACAGGGAAGTCTGTTCAGACTTAATCTGGAAAGTTCATTTCTGGCTGACATACTTGTCTTAATCCCTTATCTACAGGGAAGTCTGTTCAGACCCAGAATGGATCGAGATTGATTGGACTAACGAGTCTTAATCCCTTATCTACAGGGAAGTCTGTTCAGACTTTAATTAAAGCTCTTATTATTCATCTGAATAAGTCTTAATCCCTTATCTACAGGGAAGTCTGTTCAGACGTAATGAAAGAAGTTGTAGAGCGTCTTAAAGCTGCGTCTTAATCCCTTATCTACAGGGAAGTCTGTTCAGACACTGTGTTACAAGGTGTTGAGAGTTTTGTTACAAGTGTTAATCCCTTATCTACAGGGAAGTCTGTTCAGACTTAGTTCGTAAATTCGGTAACGTTTAATATAAGTCTTAATCCCTTATCTACAGGGAAGTCTGTTCAGACGTTAACTAAAAGGCAGAAGTGTAATGCGTATGTCTTAATCCCTTATCTACAGGGAAGTCTGTTCAGACCTATTAATGCAAACAACTATGTATTACTAGGTGAGTCTTAATCCCTTATCTACAGGGAAGTCTGTTCAGACAGAAGGAGTAATGATCGGAGGTATGCCCTCTTTCAGTCTTAATCCCTTATCTACAGGGAAGTCTGTTCAGACGTACCTCTCTATGCCACACCAGCTCTAGCCTTGAGTCTTAATCCCTTATCTACAGGGAAGTCTGTTCAGACTCTACCTCTATTTTTTTCTTTTGTAAAGCAAAGACTTATAGAGGCTAAATATTTCAAAGTATGTATCAGCAAAGTTGCTGTATGACGAAATATTTCACAGTTTTTCTTATAAATATAAAAAACAATATGTTGCGATAATTTTTGTGCGAATACCATGTCAATATATGAATTGTAATCCCATACACGGGCGTGCTGATCAAACTGGGTTAGGGCGTACAACATAAAATTCCTCCAATCGGATACGACAATCGCGTAACTGTTGTGCGCTTAATTCTAAACCTCTGAAATGTGCAGGCACATGCATGGATAAATGAACATATCGAATACCTCGCACATGCAAGTCTGCAACCAAATGAATAGGTAAAGTCCCGATTACCGTATCTTCAGCACGCAGTTCATCAAAATTTGCTAAATGGGTAACATGCACATCGTAATGTACATGCTCCTCTTTAGCCCATTCTAATGCACCTGTATGGCGAGTAATAAAGTAAACGGTCATCTTATTTTCCACATCATTCAATATGTAAAAGCATGCCATAGATCAACTACAAACGTATGATCTATAAGCTTATACCTTGACTGATATTTATCGATTTAGGCTGTAGCCATTCTGAAATAAGCTGACTTAAATTGAGTAAATCACGTTCTTGGAATATGCGAATTTCAGAATTATTGGCACGAGTTAAGTTGTAATCTTTCAGACTATACAGCGAAACAACCGCTTGTTTTTGGTTGATTCCACCAAAATCTTGCAAAGAAGATAATTTATATAAAACATCTTTAGCTTGTTCATGTGCCATCGTTTTGGCTGTTTTACATTCTATACAATATAAATGAGCATGATGAATAAACATGACATCCATTTCATTTGGAGTATCTTTCTTTTTTAATTCAACATTAATCGCAAGTTCTGCCTGTGGGTTTAAACCAATAAGTGCTTTATAGCATTCATAGCCACTGTAGACTTCCAACCAGCCACCTTTCATATAATCTCGTGTTTCTTCACATTTAAATTGAATTACACTTGAGCTACTATCAAATGAAAAGAAAGCTTCTTGAGTAATTTGTGCTAGGACCTCTAAACCTTCGGCTTGTTCCGCTTGAATATTGTCAAAATGAACATTCAAACTATTTTCATCATCCGATATAGAAGCCAATTTATTAATGAATGAGCAAAAGCGTCGTCCTTTTTGAAAATCATTTTTCATTACATCAATTAAGATTTGTGCATAGCGCAATTGTTCAAGTGAAATATCGGTGATTGGCTGTTGCTTTGTAATCTGGTAGCCGCGTGACAGCACACGTTGCTGCAGATTTAGATTGCTGTTGATTGGGTAGACAATTTGGTTGGTCTGCCTTTGGTACCAAACAACGTGCTGACCACGACTTTGGTAAAAACTTTCGGCACGTGCTGAACCTAAAAGCATGGAAGCACGGTCCATTGCAATACTCATCAGTTTTGTGCCACCTGTAATATTAAAGATAAAACGATCTTTAGCTGGATGTTGGTTTGCCCAATTTAAAATCATTTCTTGGATGGCAAACATATTGGATTCTTCATAACCGTTTGGAATATTTAATATCTCAATAGCTGCTTGGCTAATAAGTTTTAAACTTTGCACTAAAAGATCAGTCTTACCTTGTTCATCCATATACGTGGTGCTGAGCACTGTAATTTTATCAATATTGCTCTTATTTTCGATGAAATAACGGGCAGATTCTAAATTTGCTTCAGGATGGCCAGTAGTACTAAGAACTAAGATTCGCATATATTTTATGTGTTTATCATGGGCTTATGAATAATTATATCTGATAACTTATTTGAGTACTAAATCAAAAAAAGACCACTAACTTAAGGTGGTCTGAGTTTTAAGGACCAATGTTTTTATTGATGTGTGCACCGTACCGAGTCTATCGGAGAATTTTTTATTTAAGTTAGGCCGCCTGACCTAATGGGTTAATCTTATCATCGAACATTTTTTCAAACACAAAAGGTGGCACATAACCTAGCGCACTTGTACAGCGCGCAATAACATAACTTCTCGTTGCAGTTGTTGCCAGACCTTACGAACGCCATATCGCCCCGAACTTTCTTTCCAAATTCGTATGATTTGCTCAGCATGATGAAAATCATGTAGATGTCGTTTTGCTCGATGTTTCCTTGCGAAGCGATGCTTCTTATCTCAGGGAAAGTTGGTCTCCGACAAACCCGGTACGGTTCATTCTGCCGTATACGTCTTGTGTTTCTTGCTCATGGTAAACTCCTGATGAGTATGTATAGTTTACCAAGTTAAAACCTCTTGTTTTTTCAGCACACATCATTTAGATAAGGCAGCAACGGTTAAATTATTTAATCGCATGTAGTGATTTTTAGACCTTCAACTTGCAGTTCAAGAGATCGAGGTCTGCCAATACAAGCTAGATGTAAGCAAAATTTAAATGCGGCCAGTGCTTTGGCATCTTTTGTCGAGTAAAGCTGGAGACGAACATAATCTTCTTGAGTCGTAGGATGCTCTGTTGTGCTCGATTTAGCCAGCTTCAGTAATAAAGGTTGTTTCTTTTTATCTAGCAATTGTACCAAGTCTTGTCCAAGCAAATGCCAAAATTGATGGGGAAACAGGTCTTTTACCTTGCAATAAAATGATTCCAATTGATCAATTTTATTCCAGCGATAATGAATGCCGGTATGCGAAACTGTAACACGACTTAAAAATGTCTCAAGCACCGCTTTTATTTGATCTGGCTTTTTTTCAAAGATATTTTGAATATTTTCAAAGAAATAGTTCCTTGCTTTGCGCTCTTCAACGGTATCTATCATCGAGGGTTTCAAAGGTTTATCCAGATGATTTGTGTTGTTGAGATCAAATAACCTTGGGTTGTTTTTTTGAGACTTGAGTTGGCCCAGTTGTTTGGCATTTTCATACCAGTAGTTAACCAGTTCGACAGGTAAACTCATTTCTTGTGATACCCGATCTGGATCATGATGAATTTCCAGTAAATTTAGGCACTTAAAAAACCATGCAAATGAAACTTTGGATTCTTTTGTTCCCGCGAAATATTTAAAAAAATCATGATGCTTTGAGTTAAATGAAACCTCATCTAGAATGTCTTCTACGTTACTTTTTAACCAGTCAGTTTGATCGTTGAGTAACTGCTGACTTAAATGACCAGCATGCTTTTCGAAATTGAATGGAGCAGAATCTTTTACTGTGTTTAAAAATTTGAAAGAAGGTAGGTAGCCCATCATCTTTTTTGCCAGTTGAGTATCGATGTCTGGGTGATATTTCAGTATTTTATGCCCAGCGATCAGGTAGCTTAGATGAATATAACTTTTAAAAGTTTCTGTAGGGTCAATGTGACCCAGTAAATGGGCAATCATAAACCAATGATTTTGACCATGTGTATGACGGAGTAACTCTGTCCGAATGGACTGATATTGTTCTTCAGTATAATCCGTCAGATTCTTGACTAGGGGAGCGTAATCGCAGTTGAGCAGAACGGATAAGTGATTGGCAGCCGTGTGTCGAAATGAGTGAAAAGAATAATCATGAGTTTTAAAAAGCTCGTTCATAATCATTCTAAAAGGTGTTGTCACCGTATGTTTGTTCAGCTTGCTATTTTCATTCCAATTACGGAATAAGTATAAGTTTTGCTGATTGAGTAAACGTTGCTCGACTACATGATTATGAAATAGTTGATATTCATCGGTTTTTAATAAGCAATACACAGGAACTTTGCGTTCAGCACTATCTGTTTTAAGTTGATGTAAGTTTCCTTTCTTTTTTGAGCCGTAGGGCTGAATCCATACTGATAGACAGCTCAAGCCCTCGATATCCCGCACACGTAAGCCTAGAATTTCATTAATACGCATACCGGTACGGTAAGCTAAGATATAGATGATTTTTAATGTCTTATAAGTGTTTTCTTGACTATTAGCACCTGAAAATAAGGTATCTAATTTGTTCATGAAAGCTTGATAAGTCAAAGGGCCAATAATACGGGCTCTAGGCCTATTTTGTATGGTGAGTGATTCTAATTCGAGAGATTCAGCTTCGAAAACTGTTCGTTGAAAGCTATGGAAGCGCTTCAACATCCTGCTGGTTTGACCTCTGGATTTTTTAAATTCAGGTTGGCCTGCTTCATCTGCGAGACGGGTGTTCGTAATAATTTGTGTGTAGATATTTGCCAGATTCGTATTCAGATCATCTTCGCTATCTAGATATTGTAAAGAATGTGTTAGCCAAGGCTCGGCAATCCGGGAGTAATAAGTGTAAATCGAACTATCTGCTAATGGTCTAT
This sequence comes from Acinetobacter sp. AR2-3, assembly GCF_001878775.1. Classification (NCBI taxonomy): domain Bacteria; kingdom Pseudomonadati; phylum Pseudomonadota; class Gammaproteobacteria; order Moraxellales; family Moraxellaceae; genus Acinetobacter; species Acinetobacter sp. AR2-3. The sequence goes on along the minus strand of NZ_MJIQ01000029.1, from coordinate 22,795 downwards.
TCTGCTGAAACGATTTTTGAAATTGGTTAGCGCAAAAATTAAAATGTTCAGCCAGTTGCTGAATCTGTTCTAATTCTGGTTTATAAAGGCTGATGAGCCATAATGCGACACGTTTACTGTACTCATTAAATTTATCAGTATTTTCAAGACAATATTTAATGATTAATACATCAATGGCTTGATCAGTTTGTGATGTACGAATCAGTTGTAAAAGGTCTTTGTGAATCTTTATAACATCATCCAAAGCTTGCTGAATGTCATCATTGGAGTAAGATTTACCCACAATAGATGGTGATTTTTCTACATCTGAATCAGTAAGAGTGTCCTGCTGATATTTAAATTTTGGATGAAGAAATCTTTCAAATTCTATTTCTGATAAGCCACAGGTTGCAGTATTTTCTATAAGACATTGTGAGAGAGCAGGATCAATGTCAACTTTCGGGAGTTGCATCCAGTTAAAGTTGGCGTAGTCGCGTAATAATTTATAAGTTTTAAGATTAAATGGTAACTTAATCTTATAGGACTTACGCACTATTATTTATAGATTCTCTGTGGTAGCAGATGATTTTTATCGAGAATAAAGTCATCAATGAAGTTTTTGATAACTGGTCTAAATAATTTCTTCTGCCAACGATATACATTTTCAAAGATCCGCTCAAACTGGTTCTTTTGTATCTCAACGTAGGCCATCAAGGCTGAAAAAATATGATTCAAAATCAGTTTAGATCGTCTTACTTGAAACTTTTCAATATGACAAACCTGTTTAATCACCCGGTGATATTGCTCTATTTTCCAATGACTTGAATGTAATTCATGAAAACCCTCAAAGGACAATAAATCATCTTCATCTTGATGCACAATATAAAACCTCTGCTGTTCTTTTAACTGAGTCTTAAATAATTGTACAAAGCCAAAATCTTTGAGCCAGACCACTTGACCCTGATGGAAATCTGGCAATAAACGCAGTTGAAACCATTGTCCTTTTTCTGGGGAAACCTTACGGTTACAGTCGATACCAAACATAAATCGAATACCATATTTTCTTATGGTTTTTAGATTTCCAGTCGATGAATACCAACTATCACCTGTAATAAATTGAATCTTTGCACCCCAACTGAGTACTTCACTTAACATATCCATAAAGTAATCATTCTTGGTTTTACTTTCAGATTTGTCATAAATTCGGAAATTAATTGGAATATTTTGACCATTTTGATCTGTCGCATACAAGGTAATGAGATTAATACCCTTGACGGATCGGTGGTGTTTGCCTGACCAAAAATAGCTAACCAAGTCCATATGTTGACTATATGGTTTATCTAAAACAGTATCATCAATACTGACTATAAGTTTATTATTATCAATATGTTGAATTGATTCTTGATATAGGTCGTGAGGTGTGTAGTCTTCACGCTCTAGAAAGCGATTTACACTATCATGCGAGATGTTATAAGTCTCGGCAAGTTGTGTGCAGCTAATAGAGTTCGGTTCTGTCATGAGAAAGCCCATATAAATGGGTAATGTACAAGTTGCTGTAGAAGCATGTCTAATTCGTCTGATCACAGATACTTTATAAAGTATTTTAATACTTTTTTGAATCCGTCAATGCGTAAGTCCTATCTTATTAAAAATAAGCTGTAGATAATCTTCTACATTCTGGTTTACTGTACGAATATTTCTGCTATTAAAATGAATTAACCATAAGCGGGTGATTTGATCAGGAATAAAATTACGCGATTTACGAATGGTTTTTTCATCAATAAATAGATCTCCATAAGAGGGAGAGAGCGGTTCTAAAAATATAATATTCAGATCTTCGATCTTTCTGATTTTTGCCGGATCTTTTAAGTGTTCAAGCAAAGCTTCTAAAGAGGCTTTTTGATTTAAGCCGGAATAGAGCAGGGCAGAAATAACAATATTTCCAATGATTTCATCATCAGAAAATGTCTTGCTATCTTTCGCTAGAATCCAGTAGTCCCAAAGCTTATCAAGAACTTCATCAACCTGCTGTCCCTTCTCGATCCAGTCCATGGTAAAAACTGGTTGATCACGCTTCATCTCAAATGTCAGATTCGGTGGGGGCAAAGTCTCACGACGATTTAAATTGATTTGCTTGATATATGACCGAAAAAACTCATGTGCATATTTTTTCCAGGCCAAGCTTGGAGCTTTGCGTTTAATAAACTCATAAATTGCGGGATATAAGGATTCAAGATGTTCTTTTTGTTCTAGTTCTATTTCTTGGAAATATTGAATTAATTCCTTTTCTACATCCGATCGAGGAGATTTCTCTTTCTCAAGACGAATTTGTTTTCTACGATTTTCTGCATATAGTGGTCGAGCTTGCTTAGTTCGTTTATTGAGTGAGGACATCGAGTTCAATACCGGTAATTTGAAAATGATCTTTCATTTGTTCAAGAACATGGGCAATGCTTGAATATTGTGAAATAGATAAGCTGGAATAAGGATGAGCAGCTTCTTGCTGCATCGGTTCATGACCGAATAAAGCTAAAATTTCAATTTCGCTAATTTTATGGCTGAGAAACGCACGGGCAGTATGCCGGTGCCAGTTTTCATGTAGCAAACTTAACTCAGGGTTAGATTTTTTTATAATCGAAGGCCTTAAGGGGTACCATTGACCATCCTGAAAGATATTCAATAGTGGGAGCTTGCTCTCTAAAATTTGTTGAATATGTTGTGGAATTTCTGGCTGACTAGGAGCAATTTGAGTTTTAAAATAGTGTAAAAAATCTATAAATTTCTGGAGTTCTTGTACAACAAAATGACCTAGTGGAATTAAACGTCCATAGCCTTGACGCCCACCCACCTCCTTATCAGAAACCATGCATATTTTTCTTTTCAGGTTAAAGCTTTTTAAAAAACCTGGAAATTCAGCGACGGGTCGTGCAGCAGTAAAGAGCAACAAGAAATGCCACATCCACAGATTATAGTGATTAAAAATTGCTATCCAGTCGTCTTCTTTTTGTGAAATTATTCTGAATTTGAGAGTTGCAAAGATATTTTGAATCACATTTGAAGTAGGTGCTTTGCGGCTTCCAAAGTTTTTTTCTGCAGCATATTCAATATTCTGGTATTCATCGGATAACGACTCACACAGCTCTTTTAAAATCGAGACATACTCGGTCTGTAAAGTCAGGATATTTTGATGACAATAAGAAGTAGAAGAAGACTTATTGGCATCAATACCAGTGAGAAGGTCAGCAAGCTGTTTATTTCCAGTGCGTTGCAAAATAGTCTGATGTAAAAGAGAGCCAATTCTTATTAGTGATAGTTTTGGAATATGAAATTTGGCTCTCAGCTGTTTCAAATGTTGCTGAAGGTCCTCTTCCTTAACGGGGTCACCGTCCCGCAGAGATTCAATAAATGAATTCGGGATCGGGATGTCCAGATGAACTGTTTGGTTGAGCAAGCCCTCTGGATAAGCAAAATCCTTATTTTCAAAAATTGAAAATTTACTTCTCAGATAATATTGTCCATTGCTTTGCTTGATCTGTTGGCGAGCATTTAAATTTTTAGCACGTTTACTTTGTAGACGGAGCCACTCCTGGATTTTATTTCCTGTCAGAAATGACAGCATCATGATCAAGGATGCCTTCTTTTTTTTGATTTCGTTATCCTTGTCTTTAGAGTCTTCTTTAATCTCAACAATGTGATTTTTATATAGTTCAGTAATTAGGGCACTTATGCTTGTGGTATTAGGAAAGAGGCTGCTGTATGCCAGCAAATGTTCTTTCCGTTGAATATGTTTGGCAACCAGAGGCAGAACATAGCTTTGGCCGGATTCTGAATATGCAGCAAGGGGGGTAACGATGGTTGGGTCTACTAATATTTGACGTGTATCTTGGTCATCTAGTTGTTGTTCTATATTGAGTGCTTTAGATTTTTGCCCTTTTTTAATTTCTGAACTTTCTGCAATCAGCTGATCTTCGTCTAAAAATTCATGTTGCAGTTGCGTCTCGATGCTCGCTTTGGCAATTTTTGCCTTATTTTCCAACACATAATTAAAGGTGATGCGGATCACGTTTAGCAGGTTTTGCATAAAATCATTAGATGACTCTTTATCACGTTCTTCATCAATAACCTCATTCAAATACCGAATAAATTCAACTAAGGAAAGGGAGGGATCTTTAAGATACTTTTCCCAAAGGAGTCTATATTCAGGAGTATTTTGATATTCTTTTTCGGAAATTAGAATCCGATTGGCGGTACGGAAGCGTTGGAATAAACGTTTTACAGTATTGAAATGTTCAGTGTGATCCTCTTTAAAAAGTTCAGGTTTAATGTCTGGCAGTGCAATTAAATAGATTGCTGCTTTTAAGATTAGGATATTCCAGATTAAAGCATTTTTTTCTGATTCTGCTAATTGTGCAATTGAGTTCACATACCAAGTGAATGGTGTTGTGCTAACAGTATGTTTCCGAGAGGAGACTAAGGCAGCTGGTCTAGCAACAACAGAATTGGTTTCTAGATCAAAATCTAATAGATCGAGATTCAGCCCTTCCAGACATTGATCAGTTGGATGTGAAGTCAGTAAATCAACAACATATTGAATATGTTCTGCACGGTTGAACTGCTCGTCACCAAAGAGTTTTTCCAGTGTCTGTTTTAATGATACCCGCGGAATATCAGCAGCATTTTGACGGCTTGGGTTAGATTCTGACATTATGCTTTCCATAACTGATCTGGCGTGAGAACGAAGTCCACATTGTTTAAAAGCTGTTGAACAACTTCACTGGTTTGTTGCAGTTGATCTAGCACATTTTGTCTTTTCCGGTTTATAACTTTATTGCGATAATTCAGCTGATTTCGTGTATATGACAGCAGATACGCAAGCAGATCCAAACTCATTGTACGGTGAGGTTTGAAAGAATTTTCTTTGTTTAACTTGTAAATAGCCTCGGCAGAAATGTATTCATTTATTAAGTTATGTAACCTTTTGGGATTTAATCGATTAAGATCATAATAAGTAGATGATAGAAATTTTAGAAATTCGGAACTAGCCACATTTTTTAATAGTTCGATTTTTTTGTTATCTTTGGGAAGAGAATGGATAATTAGATTAATTTCTTTGGGTGCATTCTGAGTCCAGTATAGGAACCATTGGAAATTACTGGCGATGGTATAACCGGATAGATTAGTATCTTTCCAGACGTGAATTTCGGGACGTGGATTCAAGATACCTAGATCTGTTTTTAAAGCTTTGAAAGCCTCTTGATAGCAAAGATAAATTCCAGAAAAATCAGGGTGTATACTGATTTGGATTTTATTAAAATTTTTGCACAACAATTTTTTAGGTGCGCCAAATTTTTCATTGAAATCAAAAGCCGTTTCCATAGTCCTTCATAAGTGTAAAAAATAATCAAGTGAATATTCTTATAATTTTTTGAAATATTAAACAAGATCGATCTACCCTATATTTTGTGTATATTTACAAACTATATACAATATATTGTGATTTTTTTATATTTTTAAGAACGGGGTCACAACTTATAGCAATGCTATTTATTTTAAAACTAAGAGGTTCTTAATATGGAAATTAAACAACTGAAACAGGTAGAAGTCGTTACAGATGTTGTATGTGATGTATGCAACCAATCAACGAAACTGGAGTTTGGAACTTTATCGGCGCATTGGGGCTATGGTTCTAAGCATGACGGGGAAAGATATGAATTGCAGTTATGTGAAAAATGTTTCTTTTATGCCCTGACGACATTAAAAAAAGAGCGAGCAGATGAGTTTATGTTTGATGAAAATTTTGACCCTTCAACCCTGGATGGGTTTGGTTTGAAGTGAACCTATCATCGCGACAGGTTCTAAGAATCTAGAAAATACTGATTCAGATCCAAGCCAGCAGTTTCATTTTTAATAGCGAGTAAGGGATTCAGGAAAAATATTGTTCTTTGCTTCAAGGTCACTGAGCTCTGAAAAGGCCTGAATACCGCCTACGGCTTTAATTCCATCTAAAGCGACAGATAGAGCTTCCTGATCTGACGGGAATGTTTCATCCCATACCGTAGAAGTACCATTTTGGTTTACCACTTCCAGTGTCCAGTCACTATCAGGTAATCGATAAATTAGAACTTCAATTTGCTCATTATCCTCTTGTAAAATTTGAGATAAGGGAGAATCGATTAAATCATTTTCATCATAATCCAGAGTATTGTCATTATCAGACATTAGCGGCAGCCTTTATTGTATTTAACATCCGTCCATAGTAATGAATGAATTAAATTTTGCCTAGCAGTGGATATTATGGGGTACAAAGAATAGCTAAATTCAAAAAATAATTGCCCCGACAATAAAACAAAATAATCCAAAAATTACCCAAATCCAGACATTCGATTTGGGTTGCTCGGTATCTGATGTATAGAACGGTTGTTGTTCCTGAGCAGAATTCTCTGGGTTGCCAGCTCTATTTTTATAGGGTTGGCGCTTGGAATAGGATAGGCCTGTGCCAGGAATACCAACACTGGTTCGGGTGCCTTTTTTACCAATATTTAAAGAAGCACCGGGTTTGCCAATGCTTGCACTGCTGATGCCTTTATGCGTCAGATTGATTTTTAATCCAGGTAATATTTTAATACTCTTGCGAAATCTGAAGCCCATATTTTTTCCATTTACAAGAACCAGTTTGGTTTCTATCTGAGTTGTCCGGATACAGTGAAATAAGAGTTTGATTCATTCATAGGACTGATCATTTGACTTATCTAGTGAAATATCAGTATGTTCTTTAACATAAGATATTGGCTTTTAGACAATGAATCAAACATCAAATTATTACAATCAACATGCTCAAGCATTTTTTGAAAATACCTATCAGGTTGAGATGGAAAGTCTTTACGCACCATTTCTAAGATATTTGCCCGAACAGGCATTGATCTTGGATTTGGGCTGTGGCTCGGGGCGGGACACTTTGGCATTTAAGAAAAAAGGCTATCAAGTTGAGGCAATTGATTATTCTACCGAGCTGGTTGAAAAGGCGAGAGAGCTGACTGGCCTCGAGGTACGTCAGCAAAGTTTTTATGAGCTGAATGAAGTAGCTAAGTATGATGGGATTTGGGCTTGTGCTTCTCTTTTGCACTGTGAAAGAGATCGCCTGACTGAAGTGCTGGCGCGCATATTTAAAGCATTAAAGCCAAATGGTGTGTGTTATATGTCTTTTAAATATGGCGATACAGACCGTGAGAAAGAAGGGCGCAGCTTTACTGACTTGAATGAGCAGCAAGCTTACGACTTACTTAAACAAATAGATCAGGCTTTACTGTTACAGCAATGGATTACTGTAGATAAACGTCCAGACCGTACAGAAGAGTGGATCAACGTAATATGGAAAAAGCAATCACATGCTTTTGATTATTATCCACAGCGTTTATACAATCGTGCCGAGTTAATGAAAGAGCCCTCTTTGATTCCTGCAGAACACGGGATTTATTTTTGGTGGTTCAAAACAAATCCACCGGGAATCCCAACAAAAAACTGTATAACGTATCAAGAATATACTTTGTTGTATGTTGGCATATCGCCTGACAAAAAGACTAAACCAAATAGTAAATCAAACTTGAGAATACGGCTTAAAACACACTTTGCAGGTAACGCAGAAGGTTCAACGCTAAGACGAACATTGGGCATACTTCTGGCTGAGATGAGTGGGTATCCGCTTAGAAGAGTAGGTACAGGTAATCGCATGACTTTCACGCATTCAGGTGAACAATGGCTGGATGCATGGCTTGAAGATAATGCATATGTGTCCTGGATAATTTGTGAAGAACCTTGGAATGTTGAGGAAAAGGTTTTTGAACAAACGATACTGCCACTCAATTTGAAAGGTAATCAGCACGAGTTTAAAGAAACCCTTTCAGCTATGCGTAAAAAAGCCATTCAAAATGCGAAAATGATGGAAATCGCTACGGAAGCAGGATTACAAAGACGGGTGAAGCTTCAACATGTGGCAGGATGATCACTTAATAGAAAATAATAAACCTACACCCAACGAGCAGCTGAAATTTTTGAAGCATATTCAGCAGATATTGCAGTCAGGGACTTTTACTTCGACATATAAGTTTGCTTTGCTGATAAGTATCACACGTCTGGCGATTGAACAGGGTCAAGATACTGGTGCTGCCTTGCATTTAGAATATCAAGATATTGCTGAAAAGTTTATTGACCTATACTGGAAACAGTCACTGCCGTTTCAGTTTAACCAGTATGAGCCTTTTACTATTCATCAAAGCACTGGTAAGCAGGCAAAGATCATCACTGAAATCCAGAATGCACAGCAACAATTCAAGACCTTGGCTGCGTTGAGAAAGGATGTACTTTACTGGAACAGGTTGAAGCGAGCAGTTGCAACAACGGTAAAGCAAATGCCGGTGGTATATTTGCAGAATCTGAATGGTCAAACGGTAGAATTTCTCTATTGCCTTGAAGACTCCAAACGGTCCCTCAACTTGTTGCCCAAGGTGATGTATTGCTTAAGACAATTTAGTGAAATCATTGAAGAGTTGTGCCAGAAGCGCTGGATTGATTTTGTTCGGCTAAACAAGCAGAACCTGGTGGTACTGGATGGTTTGCCTGACCTAGATGAATTCATGTTTGCTCCAAGTCGTAATCAATTGGGGCAGGTCGCGGACTTCTTAATTGACTTACAGCAATGCCAGTGTTTTTATTGCGGTAAAAGCCTAAAAAACTCCAAATATGCCGTGGATCATTTTATTCCATGGTCTTTATATCCTGCCGATACCGGACATAACTTTGTCCTAGCGGATGAAAAATGCAACTCACAAAAAAGTAATTATTTGGCATCAGAAAAATTCCTGCAGCAGTGGCAGGAGCGTAATCATCTGCATAATCAATCCATTATTCGAGAGATTTCTCAATTAGGTTTTCTAACCGATCTGCAACGTTCGCATCGGGTTGCCGACTGGGCGTATAAGCAGGCAGTAGAGAATGAGTATTTAGTTTGGTTAGGTGGTAGTGAAAAAAAAACTAGTTTCTAAAACTATAGAATTTTTTGTGAGAACTAAATGATAATTTAATCAATAAGAAAAATATCGGCTATCATCAATATTGTCTTAATTACTGTATTTGACAAATGAAACTCATTGATAACATTAATAACACTTTAGGTTCAGATATTGGGGATAGTTTAAGTAGTAAATCGAGATTAAAGATAGCGGCCTCATACTTTTCCATTTATGCGTATGCCGCCTTAAAAAAAGAATTAGAAAAGATCGAAGAACTACAATTTGTCTTTACGTCCCCAACCTTTGTCGCTGATAACGTCACAGATAAGCTAAAAAAGGAAAAACGTGAATTTGTAATTCCTAAACAAGATCGTGAAAGTAGTCTGTATGGAACTGAATTTGAGATTCACTTGAAAAATCAGTTATCACAAAAGGCAATTGCTAAAGAGTGTGCAGATTGGATACGACGAAAAGCAACATTTAAGTCGAACAATAGCAATGCACCGATGCAGGAATTTATCAGCATCCAAAAACCTGAGCAGTCTTTAACGTATATGCCTATTCAGGGGTTTACCCCGATGGGACTTGGCTTTGAAAAAGGCAATGCCATTTCCAACATGGTGAACTGCTTTGATGAGCAGCCGATGGTACAAACCTATATTCAGCTATTCAATCAAATTTGGAATGACCCATCAAAAGTTGAAGATGTCACTAGTGAAATTATTCGACACATTGAGTCTGTCTATCAGGAAAATCCACCTGAACGCATTTATTTCTTAATGCTTTACAACATCTTCAAAGACTTCTTGGAAGATATCAATGCAGATGTCATGCCTAATGACCTGACAGGTTATCAAGATACCTTAGTATGGAATAAGCTGTTCAATTTTCAAAAAGATGCAGCAGTGGGCATTATCAATAAACTCGAAACGTATAATGGTTGTATCTTGGCGGATAGTGTTGGTTTGGGTAAGACCTTTACTGCATTGGCTGTAATCAAATACTATGAATTACGCAATAAGAGCGTTCTGGTTTTATGTCCTAAGAAATTGGGAGCAAACTGGACGAATTATAACGCCAACCTAGTCACGAACATTTTTGCTAAAGACCGTTTTAGCTACGATGTGCTGTATCACACGGATCTCTCTCGTAAAGGTGGTGAAACCCTAGGCATAGATTTGGCGAAAATCAATTGGGGGAACTATGACTTAGTTGTGATTGATGAGTCGCATAACTTCCGTAACCGTGGCACGTTTAAGGATCGTGAAACACGTTATGACCGCTTAATGAATCAAGTGATTCGTCAGGGCGTGAAAACCAAAGTGCTAATGTTGTCTGCTACGCCAGTGAATAACCATTTTACCGATCTCAAGAATCAGCTTGCCCTTGCTTATGAAGGAAATGCAGCTTTATTGGAAAATAAGCTCGATACTGAACGTGATATAGAAACCATATTCCGTAGAGCACAGACCAGCTTTAATGCCTGGGCAAAACTAGATCCTGCCCAACGGACAACTCAAGCAATTCTTAACCTTCTAGATTTCGATTTCTTTAAGCTGTTAGATAGCGTGACGATTGCTCGTTCAAGAAAGCACATTCAAACCTTCTATGACACCAAAGATATTGGACAGTTTCCTCAACGACTCAAGCCAATTTCATTCCGTTGTGCATTATCGACCGATCAGGATAGTGTTTCTCTGAATCAAATTTATGCAGATCTGTCTTTAATTAAGATGTCAGTCTATGCACCAGTCAGTTATATCTTTCCAAGTGTTTTAAAAAAGTATGAAGAAATTTTTGATACTCGTGTAGAAGGCAAAGGTAAATTAAGGCAGGTAGACCGTGAAAAAAGTTTACAGGCCTTAATGACGGTCAACTTGCTGAAACGCCTGGAAAGTTCTGTCCATGCGTTTAGGCTGACGCTGAACGTTTTAAAGAAAAATATTGAAAATGTACTCGCTAAAATTGCGGACTTTGAAGCTCGTCAGGCGGATGATGAAGTCAGTATTTCACCAGACTTTGGCTACGATGAAGATGAGAATGGCGAATTGCTCAATACTGAAGACCTTATTGGTAATAAGCTAAAAATTCATTTGGCTGATATGGATCTGTTGAGCTGGAAAACGGATCTAGACGGTGATTACCACATTATTCTCGGTTTATTGCGAATGATTCAGCCAATTAACGCTGAAAAGGATGCCAAACTACAACATCTTAAAGCGCATGTTGTTGAGAAAATTCAGAACCCAATTAATGCCAATAACCGTAAAGTCATCATATTTACTGCCTTTGCGGATACAGCGAATTATATCTATGAGCATATTGCTCCGATTTTGCTAGAAACCTATGGTCTGCACAGTGCCAAAGTGATCGGCAGTGATAATACTTCAACGATTAAGACCAGAGTGGGAAGCCGTCAAAGTTATGATATGCAGGGCTTGCTCACTCTATTCTCTCCACAATCAAAGCAAAAAGCAGACGTATTCCCTGAAGAATCCAGAGAAATTGATGTGCTCATTGCAACGGACTGTATTTCTGAAGGACAAAACTTACAGGACTGTGATTATTTGATTAATTTCGATATTCACTGGAATCCTGTACGCATCATTCAACGCTTTGGGCGTGTGGATCGTATTGGCTCATCAAACAGCGTCATTCAGCTCGTTAATTACTGGCCTGACATTAGCCTAGATGAATATATTAACTTGCGAGAACGGGTCGAGAATCGCATGGTGATCGTCGATATGACCAGTACGGGAGATGACAACGTTCTCAGTGCTCAAGCCAATGATATTGCCTATCGTCGTGAACAATTACAGAAGCTACAAACTGAAGTTTTAGACTTGGAAGATGCCAACACAGGGGTTTCTATTACTGATTTAGGTTTGAATGACTTCCGTATGGATTTGCTTGGCTATATGGAAGAGCATCCTGAATTGGAGCGATTACCGAATGGACTACATACTGTTGTGCCTGCACAGCCAGAACTCGGTTTAAATGCGGGAGTAATTTTCACCCTAAGAGCACGACATCCTGAGTCGCCTAACAGCCAAAGCAACCGCCTATATCCATATTACTTAGTTTATATTAATCAAGGCGGTGAAGTCGTTTATGACTACACCCAAGCCAAATATTTATTGGATGTAGCACGTAAAGCATGTCGAGGAAAAGATCATCCAATTCCTGAAGCGTATGAAAAGTTTAATGAGAAAACCAATGATGGACGAGATATGAGCCAATATTCAGAATTGTTGGATATTGTGATTCATACCATTCAGGACGTAAAAGCGGAAAAGGATATTGATAGCCTTTTCTCAGGTTTGAGTACTTCTGCGTTAGTGGATGTAGTTTCTGGATTAAATGACTTTGAGCTTATTAGTTTTATTGTGATTGAAGAATCTTGATCATGAAGTTATATAAATTTCCACCCCAGGCTAAAGTTGATCGGTTAATTCCGAAAAATAAGTTTTATGAGCAAGGAAAAGCCAATACCAAAATCGAACAGCTATTTGTTGATCAAGTGGAAAATATACGGTGGGCTTACAAGTTGGCCTCATCTACAATTCACCTGCAAGATCAGGAAGATTTGAAGGAAATTCAAATCTTTCGGGTGAAAAGTCGGGTTGAAGATTTAGATGTGTCGATTCTATCTTTCATTGATAAACTCATTCTAACTCCAATTGTTTTTGAAGTTGTTTATCAAGATAAAGTGAAAGTTGTTGCAACCTATAAGCGTTTGAACCAAGCAGACAAAACTAAAGCGGTGCTAGGTCAATATTATGCTTCTGATTGGTTGGAAGATGCAGATCGTGTTGAATTGCCTCTTTACTTAAAACTGGCTGATCTATATGAACATTTCATCGCACAGATATTGCCGATTGCATTAAGTAAAGATCAGGAAAACGATAATGAATCGGTTTCTATTGAACTTCAATTACAAAAAGTTCAACAACTTGAAAGCTTGCAAAAGCAGCTTAATCAGTTGCAGTCTAAGTTAAGAAATGAAAGGCAATTTAATCGGAAGGTTGAATTAAATAAAAAAATGAGTGAATTAGAATCGCAACTCGCTCAAGTAAGAAGGGGGTAAGCATGTTAGATAAAGGAATTCAAGAGATTGCGCAAGATACAGTGGATATTCTTGCTGATATTTCAAATAAAGCAAAAGATGCATTAAAACTGTCAGGTTATTCACAGGATGTAATTACTGCTAACTCATTTACTGATAATGCTTTTTTGGCTTTAGAAACTGCTTCTGATTCTATTCGACGAGATAGTTTAATTTTAGCTTCTGAACCTGTATTTATGCGTGTGGATTTGGAAGATGTTGACGGAAATTATTGTCGGAGTATTTATATTTCACAGGTTGCTCCACCAACAGGCTTGAGTGTTTGGCGGACAAAACTGATTGATTTTGTTAGTTATCGTGCCCCTATGGGGCGAATTGCATCTTTATCGCCAGGTGCAGATTTTCCGATTAAGGAACAAGAATATTATATTGGTCAAAAAATTAAATTTACACCACGCCAAGTTGAACAATTATGGGATGGATTTGCAGTTGAAATTTTTTCAGAAGAAGAAAAAATTAACCTAGAGTCTTTTAGAGCATTGCTTGATAATTTAGAAGAGCAAGGTATAGATGTAGAAGCATATTTACAAGCAATTGCCGAAGAAGAACAGACCACAGCAGGTAAAATTAAAAATTTGACCCGTAATATACGCTCAGGCATGTCTTTACGTAACCAAGCAGCGCTTGATGAATACCAAGATGAAATTTTTCGTTTACCCGTAAACTCACAACGTATTATTTTAGGGCCACCAGGTACAGGTAAAACCACAACTTTAATTAAACGTCTAGGACAAAAACTTGATAAATCTCAAGGGGTACTATCTGAGATTGAAGAAGGACTTTTAAAAAAATTAGGTAGGGATGGTCAAGGATTTAATGATTGGCTGATGTTTACGCCTTCAGAGCTATTAAAAGAATATTTATTTAAAGCATTTAATATAGAAGGCATAGCCATTAGAGATAATCTAAAGACCTGGTTAGATTATTCTAAAAATATTGCACGTAAGAACTTTAGCATTTTAAGAAGCTCGACAAATGGCTCAGGATTCTCGATAGAAACAAGTGAAAATATCAAACAACAATATGTTGATGATCCACAGTTTTTATATAGTAGTTTTCAATCTTATATAGAAAATGCTTTAAATTTAGAGTTAAACAACGGCATTAAAATTTTACAGCAAGCCTCGGGTTTAAATGATGAAAAACTCATTGTAAAAATTCGTAACATTATTGAAAGTGATACGAAAGTATTGAGTAAATATCGCCAACTTTTTGAACTAGAAAATCAAATTAAAAAAATGATTGAAAGTGAAAAATTAGTGAGCGATAAAATTATTCAAGAAGAGCGGAATTTACTGATTAACAAGAATGAAGATATTTTGAAAGATTTAGCTCGCTTTTTAAATAACTTCAAAAATGTAGATGCTGAAGAAGATGATGAAGAGGCTGATTACGATGATGATGAAGTAGAAGCTGGCTCTGTCACGCATTCACAAGAAGCAAAAGCTTTAGTTGAATATCAAAAGTTTTTAAAAAAATTAGCACGTTATCACTATTTGAAAAAAACGTTTAAGAAAGGTAGTAAGGATGCCAAAATTGCTGAATGGTTAGGGGAAAAGCTTCCTTCAGAAGAGCGATTACTACAATTGGGGCGAAGTATTACTTTACAAAATGGTTTACGTCATAATCTAAACTGTTGGAAACGTGTTTATAAAAAACCTGTAGGATTGTATAAAAAATTTAGGAAAGAAGAGCATTACCAACATTTTTATAGCAAAGAAAAATTAGAGGTACAAAAGATCTCACAAGCAGAATTAGATTTAATTTTGTTGGTGATTTTACGTAATTTAAAAGATTTGTTGAAAGAGCCATACATTGTTAGAAACCTTAATGAAATTGCTTTTCAAGAGCTTAAGGGTTTACGTGAAGGTTTGTTTAAAGACCAAATTATGGTGGATGAAGCCACAGATTTTTCTGCGCTACAACTTGCTTGTATGCAAGCCATGACGAATCCATTACTTAATTCATTTTTTGCGTGTGGTGACTTTAACCAACGATTAACTACCCAAGGGATTAAAGATCTAGTTTTACTCGAGTGGATTTCACCTGATTTAAAAATTGCACGTATTAATACAGTGTATCGTCAGAGTCCAAAATTAAATGAATTTACCCATGCCATTTTAGATTTAATGGATGAACAAGATACACAGGCACGTTCTGAATTGCCAAAGTTTACAGACTTTGAGGGTTTAGCCCCCGTGATTGCAGAATATCATGATGATTTAGATGATATTGCTTACTGGATTACTCAACGCATTGGGGAAATTGAGCGTTTGGTGAATACCAATCATACAGAAGAACAAATTTTACCTTCTATTGTAGTTTTGGTAAAAGATGAAGCTGATGTACAGCCGATGGCGAAAAAACTTACAGAAAATTTAGATGAGTTTAATTTAAAAGCGATTGCATGTTTGCAAGGTCAAAGTGTAGGCAATGCAACGGATGTACGTGTATGTAGTATCGAGTATATTAAAGGGCTAGAGTTTGAGGCTGTATTTTTTGTTGGCGTAGATCAACTGTTACAGCAGTATCCTGATTTATATCAGAAGTTTTTATATGTCGGTGCAACCCGAGCAGCCAATTATTTAGGGGTGACTTGTACTGGTGAGTTGCCATCAGCACTTGAACAATTACGTCCATATTTTGGTGAAAACTGGGATATGGAAAGTTTAGATTTTTAAGATTAAATGATTGAGATGATGAAGATGTCAAACCAAGACCAGTTAAAAATGCACAGCCCTAACCTAGTCGATAGCAACATCGAAAAGATTGCAGCACTATTCCCAAACTGCATTACCGAAACCAAAGATGAAAATAGTGAATTGAAAAAAGCTGTTGATTTTGACTTGCTTAAACAAGAACTTTCACAAGTTTTGGTTGAAGGTGAGCAGGAACGCTATCGTCTTGATTGGGTGGGTAAAAAAGAAGCGATTTTAACAGCGAATGCACCGATTGCAAAAACTTTGCGTCCATGCCGTGATGAAAGCATTAATTTTGATAAGACAGAAAACTTGTTTATCGAAGGTGATAACCTCGAAGCACTAAAGCTTCTGCAAGAGAATTACTTGGGCAAAGTCAAAATGATTTACATTGACCCACCCTATAACACAGGTAATGACTTTATTTATGAAGACAATTTTGCTGAAAGCACCGAAGCGTTTTTTGAAAAATCCAATCAAGTCGATGAAGAGGGAAATCGCTTAATTGCGAATACTGAAAGCAATGGCCGTTTCCATTCAGATTGGTTGAGTATGATGTATAGCCGCTTAAAGTTGGCTAGAAATTTATTAAAAGAAAATGGCGTTATATGTATAAGTATTGATGATAACGAGCAAGCAACTCTAAAGAAAATTTGTGATGAAATTTTTGGAGAAAATAATTTTGTAAATAATATTATTTGGCAAAAAAAATATGCTGCATCGAATGACGCTAAATATTTGTCTGATATGCATGATTTTATATTGGTTTATACTAAGAATAAAGAATTATGGCGGCCAAACCTATTCCCAAGACCAGAAGAATTAGATAATAAATATTCTAATCCAGATAATGATCCTAGAGGTCCTTGGTATGCTACAAATTTATCCGTTAAAACTTATAGCTCTAAAAATGACTATATTATAGTTGGCCCAACTGGAATAGAATTTTCTCCTCCACCTAGTCGATGTTGGGTAGTTTCGGAAGAAAAATATAAAGAATTGTTAGCTGATAATCGGATTACATTTGGTAAAGATGGAAAATCTAGACCTTATCAAAAAAAGTTTTTAAGCGAAGTTCAACAAGGTATTGTTCCAACCACCTTGTGGTTCCACGAGGATGCAGGTCATAACATTGGTGCAAAATCTGAAATTAGAGATCTTTTTTCTGAATATACAGGACTATTTGACACACCTAAGCCTACAAAATTAATGGAACGGTTAATTGCTTTAGTTGAAAGTAAAGATGAAGATGATATTTATCTCGATTTCTTTGCTGGATCAGCGACTTTAGCACATGGAATTTTGTCTTATAATATAAAAAATAATTCAAGTCATCATTTTATTCTTATTCAAATTGATGAGCAGAATAATGAAAAATCTTTAGCCTATAAACAAGGGTTTAATACAATTTCTTCAATTTCAAAAGAACGTATCCGAAGATCAGGTAAAAAAATCCTAGAAGATAATGCTGGTAAAGAAGGCATAGAAAATTTAGATATTGGTTTCAGAGTCCTAAAAATAGACTCCACCAATATGAAGGATGTGTATTACACCCCAGATGCCTATACCCAAGCGGATATTTTAGATTTAGCAGACCATATTAAAGCAGATCGTACTTCTGAAGACTTATTATTCCAAGTCATGCTAGATTGGGGGCTTGAACTTTCTTTACCGATTGAACGTAAAACTGTTGCAGGAAAAGAAGTGTTTTACGTTGCAGGCAATAGCCTTGTCGCATGTTTTGATGATTTGACTTTCGATATCGTTGATGAAGTTGCCAAAGATTATCCTTTACGTTTCGTATCGGCAGAAAAGGCCATTCATCTAGACCATGATAAAACCAATATCAAAGAACGCTTTAAACAGCTCTCTCCTGATACCGAAGTCAAGTTTCTTTAAGAGGGTTTAAATAATGGAAATCCGTTTTAAAACCCTTGCTTATCAAAGAGACTCTGTACAAGCGATTGTAGATTGCTTTAAAGGACAACCACGTTCTGAAGGTCATCGTTATATGATTGACCAAGGTGCAACCAAAGTAAAAAAAGCAACGGCACAGGTTGATATGCTTGAAGAAACCTTGGACTTACAAGGTGGCAAGGCTAAAAAAGTGATTGCAGATGTTGGTTTTGAGAATGCCCATATTTTTGATCTGCAAGCTGTACTGAAAAACATTCAGGAAGTACAAGCAGCAAGTGGATTACAAAGATCATCTCAACTCATCACGGATGATAATGGCAAAGGCAAGAACCTGACCAAAAGCCCATTAAACCTTGATATTGAAATGGAAACTGGTACAGGTAAGACCTATTGTTATATCCGTACCATGTTTGAACTGCATAAACAGTATGGCTGGTCAAAATTTATTGTGGTCGTACCAAGCATTGCCATTCGTGAGGGCGTTTACAAAAGCCTAAATATGATGGCTGATCACTTTCAGGAACAGTACGGCAAAAAGGCCCGTTTCTTTATCTATGATTCCAAAGCATTACACCATTTGGAAAGCTTTAGCTCGAATGGTGGGATCAACGTCATGGTGATTAACGTTCAAGCGTTTAATGCGACAGGTAAAGATAACCGTCGTATTTATGATGAACTGGATGAATTCCAATCGCGTCGTCCAATTGATGTGATTAGTCGTAACCGTCCAATTTTGATCTTGGATGAACCGCAAAAGATGGGCGCGGATAAAACCCTAGAGTCTTTATCTAACTTCAACCCGTTATTTATTTTGCGCTATTCCGCGACACATAAGCGCAACTATAACCTTGTTTACCGTTTGGATGCTTTGGATGCTTATAACCAAAAACTGGTGAAAAAAATCACTGTAAAAGGTGTGGAAGTACAAGGCTTAACGGGCACACATGGTTATTTATACTTACAGGACATCATTGTATCTAAATCTTCACCTGTCGCTCGCCTAGAGGTTGAGATTGAAACCAAGAATGGTTTTAAACGTGAAGTAAGGAAGGTTAGTCAAGGTGATAACCTTTATGATATTTCCAATAAAGCTGAGCAATACAATGACCGTTACGTAGTTTCAGACATTGATGCACGAGATAATTCGGTTACTTTCTTGAATGGCACAAAAATTCATGTTGGTGAAGCATTGGGGCATGTTGATGAAAAAATCATGCGAACCATTCAGATCCGTGAAACGATTCGTGCACACATTCAAAAAGAGCGTCAGTTATACAATCAGGGTATTAAAGTCTTAAGCCTTTTCTTCATTGATGAAGTGGCTAAATATCGTCAATATGATGAAGATAATAATCCTGTAGATGGCGAATATGTTCAAATTTTCAAGGAACAGTATCAACAGGTACTCAATGAAATTGAGGATCTAAATTTAGAAAATGACCCATATTTTGACTATCTGAAAGCAATTGAGGTAGACCGTACTCACAACGGTTATTTCTCAATTGATAAGAAATCAAAACGTCTTGCCAATCCAGCAATTGATAAGAAAGCTGAAGAAGCTCAGGTATCCAATGATACAGACGCTTATGACCTCATTTTAAAAGATAAAGAACGCCTACTTTCCTTTGAAGAGCCAACTCGTTTTATTTTCTCTCACTCAGCGTTACGGGAAGGTTGGGATAACCCGAACGTGTTTGTGATCTGTACTTTAAAGCATTCAGATAATGTAATTTCTCGTCGCCAAGAAGTTGGCCGTGGTATGCGCCTTGCAGTGAATAAATTTGGCGAACGTATGGATACCAACCATTTCCAAGGGGCCTTAGGAGAAATTCATAAACTGAATAATCTCACAGTTGTGACCAATGAAAGTTACAAAGAGTTTGTGTCGAATCTACAATCAGAAATTCTGAATACGATTCAGAACCGCCCGACACAAGCGACGCCTGATTACTTTAAAGGGAAAATCTTTAAGTTATCAGATGGTTCTAGTGTTGAAGTCACTGAATTGATGGCAAAGCAAATCAATAAGCATTTGTCTAAGCATGATTATATTGATGACAATGATCAGTTAACGCCAAAGTATCACGAAGCGAAAGAGCAAGGCACGCTGGCTGAATTGCCTGAAAACTTGGTTGGATATACTGAGCAAATTCACAAGCTGATTGATGGGCTGTTTGATCCTAAAGCTCTGGAAGGCATTGCAGACGATGGCAATAAGAAGCTGACCAATAACATCAATCAAACCAATTTAGAACGTAAAGAATTCCAGGCTTTATGGTCTCGTATTAACCGTAAAGCAGTTTATCAAATTCATTTAGATTCTGAAAAACTCATTGAGCAAAGCATTAGTGCTGTTGAACGTACGGCTAAAGAGCGTAACAACAAATTTGTGGAAACGCTGAGTTATAAACTTGCGGAAGCAACGCAGAATGATGAATCCACCTATGAGCAAGTCAAAGCCAAAGAAATGTTTGGGAAAGTGACTTCAAAAACTGAGGTTGCGAATATTTCTATTCAGTCTCAAGTGACCTATGACCTAATTGGCAATATTGCCGATGATACCAATCTCACTCGTAAAACGGTTGCCCGAATCTTACAGGGAATTAACGCTGCGGTATTTGCACAGTTTAAGTTGAATCCAGAAGCTTTCATTCGTGAAATGAGTCGTATCATCAACGAACAGCAAGCAAAAATGGTCATTCAAGGACTGAAATATAATCCTTTAGATAGCACTTATCCTGACAATGAAATATTTGTAAGTAATGAGAATATTCCATTACAGGCATACAAGGCAGAGCGCCATATCTGGGATTACGTAGTCACTGACTCTGATAATGAGCGTAAATTTGTTGAAGAGTTGGATGGTGCAGATGAGGTGGTCGTCTACGCTAAACTCCCTGATCGTTTCCAGATCCCTACGCCTTTCGGTAGCTATAATCCCGACTGGGCAATTGCTTTCAATAAGGATAAAGTGCGCCAAATCTATTTCGTTGCAGAAACTAAAGGCTCAATGCTAGACAGTGACCTACGGGAAAAAGAGAAACGTAAAATTGAAAGTGCTGAAAAGTTCTTCACTACTTTAAATCAAGAAAATCAAACATTAGGTGATGCAGTGCAATATTCTGTGATTGATAGTTTTGGTAGTTTGATGAATTTAGTGAAATAAGCAATCGAAAGTCTATGACTAAGTCATAGACTTTCTTTTATGAGGAAATTATGGGCTTTTTTGATATGTTGTTTTTTGGCATTGGATCTTTTTCAGTGCAGCAGTGAGTGTGGTTTCTGAAGTGGTTTCTACAGTCAAAACTTATTTCACTGCAAAAGAAATCGTAACAAAGACTGTCTATGATGAACGAGACAAAAAACAAGATCAAATACATGAGCTTAATCAAGAAATTCAATTTTTGCGTAGAAAACTGAATGAATCAGGACGTATTACTGAACAACAACGTAAAAGGTTGTATAAGCTTGATGAAGAAAGAAATTTTCTAAAACAAGGTATTAAAAGTGATAGTCAAATTATTGCTGCTGATAGATTTCAACAGAATGAAAATAATATTCATAAAGTAGATATTGATCTAGAAACAACACATATTCTTCAATGGAATGCTTTTGCAGATACAATGGCAAAGACATGCCCTAAATGTCAAAGACCTATGAAATTGCAGTGGGCACGTAATTTAGTTCATGTTAATCCACAAGATTTCTATTGGGGATGTACAGGTTGGTATTTCAATAATAAGCAGGTTCGTTTATGTGAATATCGTGAAAATTTATCTCGACAAGACTTAGCATTAATGACAGATACATCCGCACCTGAATTTAGTCTTTCAGCTCAAGAATTTAATATTATTATTCAGGATCAGAGTACTTCAGAAAGTATTATAGAACGTATGGAGGATTTAAAATCTGATTTGCAAAATAAAAAACAAGGTATTGATATTGTTTGTTGTCCTATTCATGCTGAACCAATGATTTTAGAAAAGAAAAAGAATGGGATGAGTCTTTTAGATCAGTATTATTTGCGTTGCCCACATTGGGCTCCTAATAATCAAGGGTGCTCTTATATGGAAAAGTTTAAATCAGGTTCTCAATTGGCTGCTTTGTTAAAGAATCAGACTGGTACAGGTATACTCTAACAATTCATGGAAATTTATCTAAGAGTTAATTTTCTGAGGTGTCCATGTAAAATAAGAACGGGTGTTCAGCTTCAAATAAGAATATCTGTCCATTTAATAAGAATATGCAATTAATGCAATTTTGAAAAATCTAATTATAAAAAGCCAATTATCTCGGAAGATAATTGGCTTGAGCAAAGAGTTTGGCTATCCGCTTATTCGTCGATCATCCCAATAACACGGTACTACAATCAAATTGTTTTCATGTAATCGTGACCATAATCTTACACCTAAATCCCGCTGCATATTTTGGACTGTGAAATTGGAAATCAGCAGGGTAGATTTCATATTGTCATAACGACTATACAAAACCTTATGCACCATCTCCAGGCGTTTTTCATGCCGGTCATGCAGGCCATATTCATCAATCACCAATAAATCAAAACTGGAGAAATGGTCGATGACTTCTTTCTCAGAGCGTGAAGCATCTGACCAGGTATCCATCATTTTTTGAGCAATTTCTGCACTGGTATAGTAGCGTGCAGATTTTGTACTGTTATGCAGAATGTTGCGAATAATTGATGCACTCAGATGGGTTTTACCTGTACCCGGTGTACCAATCATCAACATGTTCGGGTTGTGGTCAGAAATAATTTGCTGTGCAAAGGCCTGACATAGTTTGATGGCATTGTCTTGTGCAGGACATGCAACTACATAATTCTTGAAGCCACGATCCAGGTAGCGTTTATTGAGCCCTGAATTTTTAATTTTCTGTTGTAGCAATCGCTGTTGCAGTG
Source organism: Acinetobacter sp. AR2-3 (assembly GCF_001878775.1). Lineage (NCBI taxonomy): Bacteria > Pseudomonadati > Pseudomonadota > Gammaproteobacteria > Moraxellales > Moraxellaceae > Acinetobacter > Acinetobacter sp. AR2-3. The sequence goes on along the minus strand of NZ_MJIQ01000029.1, from coordinate 154 downwards.
ATGTGGTTCTAGGATTTTAGACCACGCCTATAAGTGATAATCTACTCCCCAATAAGCATGGGAAATGCTTGTTTTTGGAGCTGTCTCTTATACACATCTGACGCTGCCGACGATCTTACGCGTGTAGACCTGTGTGGATGCCTATTGGATCAAA